>NZ_JBFWMI010000003.1:0-87698 GCF_050251695.1 Macellibacteroides sp. | reverse complement strand
ATTGCAGCCTTTATTATGGGCTGCAAAGTTATCAATTGAAATCGTCGCGCTCGAAAAACCTCTATAACTAACTAAATTTCAAATATTTCAAAGAACTATTTTAGATTTTAATGGGACAGCAATGATTTTGAATAATGAAGAGCATATCGATCAGTTTTATTTTGATTATTAATAATTTTGTCGCTACTTCGCATTCATTTCTGAATGGATCGGAAAACCACATGTGTTAGCAGAGGTTATTAATAAACGAAGTTAAATACAGATTTAACTCAAAAGAAGAGTTGTGTTAATTATGACAAAAATGTTTAGATCAATGCCGCTTGCTGCGCTTGCCTTAACGGCGGGTGTGAGTTGCGGAACGGGAAAAAATGCGGAAGAGGGTGTTAAAGGCAGACCGAACATTCTTCTTATTCTGGCAGACGATTTGGGATATTCGGATCTGGGTTGCTACGGCGGCGAGGTTCATACACCTAATCTGGATAGGTTGGCGCAGAACGGGTTGCGCTTCAGCCGGTTTTATAATGCCGGACGGAGCTGTCCGACCAGGGCCTCGTTGTTGACGGGCCTCTATCCGCACCAGGCGGGGATAGGGCGGATGACTTTCGACGATCATCTGCCGGGTTACAGGGGTACCATGACGCACAATGGGGTTACCATTGCCGAAGCTCTGAAGCAGAATGGCTATCAAACAGGAATGATCGGGAAGTGGCATGTGGCCGAAACGCCTTTACGTACTGATCAGAGGGAGTGGCTGGCGCATCAGGTGCAGCACGAAGAGTTTGCTCCGAAGGAGAATTATCCTACACACCGCGGGTTTGATAACTTTTATGGAACCATCTATGGGGTGGTGGATTATTTCGATCCCTTCAGTCTGGTTAACGGTGAAGAGCCGGTTAAGGATGTGCCTGCGGGTTATTATAGTACAATTGCATTGTCTGACAGTGCGGTTTCGTATATCGGTAGGTATGCAAAGTCTGAAAAACCATTCTTTATGTATCTGGCCTATCACTCTCCCCACTGGCCTTTGCATGCCCTGGAGGAGGATATAAAGAAGTACGAGGATGTGTATAAGGTGGGCTGGAAAACGATTCGTGAGGCTCGCTTCGAAAGAATGAAAAAGTTGGGAATCTTTGGTAATCAGACCGATTTTCTTTCTAACCGTCAGTCGGCCAAGGAGTGGGAGTCTAACCCGGACAGGGAGTGGGATGCGCATGCCATGGCGGTTCATGCGGCTATGATAGACCGGATGGATCAGGGTATCGGAAAGGTGCTGCAGGAGCTGGAAAGAACCGGTGAGCTGGATAATACCCTCATTTTGTTTATGTCCGACAATGGATGTAGTCCGGAAGTATGTCAGGATTATTCACCGGGAGAGAACGACCGTCCGGATATGATGCGCGACGGAACGCCCATCGTGTATCCGAGAAAGAAAGAGGCAATGCCGGGACCGGAGACTACCTTTGCTTCATTAGGACCGGAATGGGCCAACGTAGCCAATACACCGTTTCGGTTCTGGAAGGCTAAAATGTATGAAGGGGGGATTTGTTCTCCTATGATTGCCCATTGGCCTGCCGGTATTAAAGCTGCCAGGGGATCGGTTACCGACGAGCCTTGTCACATTGTGGATGTGATGGCTACCAGTTTGGAATTGGCTAAGTCAAACTATCCTGCCACCTATAAGGGAAATAAAATTCTTCCGATGCAGGGCGAGAGCATGGTGCCGGTTTTTAAGAATGGTAAACGTAAAGGGCATACCTATATCGGGTTCGAACATTTTAATGAGAAGGCGCTGATGAGTAATGATGGCTGGAAGATTATTCAACCCGGCAATAAAGCCAGGTGGGAGTTGTACAATTTAAATACCGACCGGTCTGAGCAACATAACCTGGCCGATACATATCCCGATAGGGTAGCTGCCATGGTTAAGGAATATGAAGCGTGGGCAGAGAGGAGCATGGTGGTTCCGGCTCCGCGCTAACGACTAGGCTTCAAGTTTTAACAGGTATAGGGTTACGGTTGAATTACTGCCGGCGGCCGTTCCGCTAGGGGCGGCCTGCTTCCGGCAGAAGTAGTAATTCCTGCATTGGATGTCGAGGGGGTGGAATTCGGCAATGCGGCCCGTTTGATAGTAGTCGTCCACCAGTCCGCCTTTGGCAAAGTAGGCAATGTTGTTTCTGCGATCAAAACAATAGGTATAACAGGTATCCACATCTAATGTGTTGCTGTAGCTGGAGATCAGGAACCGGTCGCTAAGCTGTAAGGGCAATACCGCGGCTGTTTGTTCGGTCTGAAACCGTTCTGCTTCCAGTTGGTTGGTTCCTATCAGGTAGAGGGTGTCCTGAACAAGGCTATCTGAACACAGGGAGGGAGAGTGCACGTACAGACCTTCTTCCGAAACAGCCACCTGAGGGTCAAAGTAGCCCTCAATATAAAAGCGGCCAAGGTCTGCCTGATAAAGTTTTTTCTCGGTCAACGGCTGTAGTTGCTGTGTGAAACCGCAAAGTTTCTTCTCTATTTTAGTCTCCGTGTTGCCGGGTATAACCTGCTCGGTTGTTGCCCAGTATTGATTATTGTAGTAGGCGAGGCTGAGTAGTTTGGTTTGAGAACCTTTTTGTTTGAGGTCTTTGGCCTGTATAAGTACTCCGTTATAATCGTATATATAAGCTATTTGGTTGTTTCCGACGGCAACAAGCTCTTTATTGCCGGGATTTAAGGTAAAGTGGGTAACCGAAATGGTTTCAGTACCTGCTTTATGGATGGATATCCTGCCAAGAAAGTCACCGCGTTTATTGAAATGAAACAGCACATGGTCGCACAGCACAAACAGGTGGTCGCCATCTTTCTGTACCGAATGGATGCTGCCGGGATTATATCCTGCCGGAAAGACCAGGGGGATGGAGCTTACCTCCTCCGCGATATCGGACAGTTTGCCATCCACGCAACGGGGTGCATCACCGGCAATGTAGCGTGGAATGTAGAGGTAGCCGGTTGTCAACACAAACAGAAATATCAAAAATTTAAATCCTGATTTCATATAATTTAAGGCTGTTTCTTTATTGTATTGCAAATTTACATAAAAATGACAATTTATAAGCGTGTTGAATAGAAATAAAGGCCACTACGTCTGTTCATATATTGAGTATTTCCTAAAATATAGTGTCTTTTAAGTATAACAATAAAAGAGCAAATTATAAAGTACGTATGTGGTATTGATCTTCGTTAATAGTATTTTATGTGCACTGTCAAACAAAATGATGATAAAATACACAGGATCTATTGGTATATCATTCAGTTGGCGATGTGCCCAATGAAAGTACTGGTTGCTTTTGTTTTTAGAATATTTATGTCACTTTGGCATAATTTCGTTCTGGCACTTATTTTGCCTTATCCTATACAGATTGAATGTTTACAGGATGAAGCATACATCAGCAATGGCAATCGTACTACACGGCTTATAACCGTAAAGAATGAAAGTTTGATACTTCGTAGATTAAATTGCTATTTTGTTGGTTTTAAATGATTAGAACATTTGGTTGCGGATAAAGTTATATAAGTATAGTTAGAATGAAAGGAGAAATAAAGATATGAATTTAAACAATTTTACAATTAAATCGCAAGAGGCTGTTCAGCAGTCTGTTCAGCTGGTTTCACAACGTGGACAGCAGGTGATAGAAGCAGCCCACATACTTAAGGCTGTCATCATGACAGGCGAGAGTGTTGTGAATTTTTTATTCCAGAAGCTGGGTGTAAATGTACAGAACCTGCAGATGGTGCTGGACCGTCAGCTGGATTCTTATCCCAAAGTATCGGGTGGCGAGCCTTACCTGAGTAGCGAGGCCAATGCTGTATTGCAGAAGGCAATCGAATATTCGGGCAAGATGGGCGACCAGTATGTGTCGCTTGAACATATCTTGCTGGCTTTGCTCACGGAGAAGAGTGTGGCTTCGAGTATGCTGAAGGATGCGGGTGTTACCGAGAAGGAGCTTCGCCTTGCCATCGCAGAGCTGAGAAAGGGAAACAATGTTACGAGTCAGTCGGCCGAAGATACCTACAATTCTCTTAATAAGTACGCAATCAACCTAAATGAGCGTGCCCGGTCGGGTAAGCTGGATCCGGTTATCGGTCGGGACGACGAGATACGACGGGTATTGCAGATACTAAGCAGACGTACTAAAAACAACCCGATCCTGATTGGTGAGCCTGGGGTTGGTAAAACAGCCATAGCCGAAGGACTGGCACATCGTATTGTACGGGGCGACGTGCCCGAAAACCTGAAAAGCAAACAGCTTTTCTCGCTGGATATGGGTGCACTGATTGCCGGAGCCAAATACAAAGGCGAGTTTGAAGAGCGTCTTAAATCGGTTGTAAATGAGGTGATAAAGGCTGAAGGCGAGATCATCCTCTTTATCGACGAGATTCACACCCTGGTGGGCGCCGGTAAAAGCGATGGTGCCATGGATGCGGCTAATATATTGAAACCTGCCCTGGCACGTGGCGAGCTAAGGGCGATAGGTGCCACTACATTGGATGAGTATCAGAAGTATTTTGAAAAGGATAAGGCTCTTGAACGTCGTTTCCAGATTGTTACGGTGGACGAACCCGACGAGCTAAGTACCATTTCTATTTTACGTGGCTTGAAGGAGAAGTACGAAAATCACCACAAGGTGCGTATCAAAGATGATGCAATTATCTCGGCTGTACACTTGTCGCATCGCTATATCACCGATCGGTTTCTGCCCGATAAGGCTATCGACCTGATGGATGAAGCAGCTGCACGTCTGCGTTTGCAGGTGGATTCTGTTCCGGAGTCGCTGGATGAGGTGAGCAGACGTATCAAACAGCTTGAGATCGAGCGCGAAGCTATCAAACGCGAGAACGATGTGCAAAAGCTGGAGCAGCTTAACAAAGAGATTGCCGATCTGAAGGAAGACGAGAAGACGCAGATGGCCAAGTGGCAAAGCGAGAAGGATCAGATCAACAAGATTCAGCAGAACAAGATCGATATCGAAAACCTGAAGTTTGAGGCAGATAAAGCCGAACGCGAAGGCAATTACGGAAGGGTTGCCGAAATACGCTACGGACTGATAAAGGCGAAAGAGGAGGAGATCAAAGCGGTGCAGGCGCAGTTGCATAGTCTGCAGGGCGGATCGGCCATGATTAAAGAAGAGGTTGACAGTGAGGATATAGCCGACGTGGTTTCAAGATGGACGGGTATTCCGGTTAATAAGATGTTGCAAAGCGAAAAGGACAAGCTGCTTAATCTGGAAGACGAACTTCACAAACGGGTGGTTGGTCAGCAGGAGGCCATCACAGCCATTGCCGATGCCGTAAGGCGTAGCCGTGCCGGTTTGCAGGACCCGAAGCGTCCCATCGGTTCGTTTATTTTCCTCGGAACTACCGGTGTGGGTAAAACGGAGCTTGCCAAAGCGTTGGCCGAGTATCTGTTTGACGACGAGAACCTGATGACCCGTATTGATATGAGTGAGTATCAGGAGAAATTCAGTGCCACAAGGTTGATTGGTGCCCCTCCGGGATATGTGGGTTACGATGAGGGTGGACAGCTTACCGAGGCAATCAGGCGTAAACCATACTCGGTGGTTTTGTTCGACGAGATTGAGAAAGCACACCCTGATGTGTTCAATGTTTTATTGCAGGTGCTGGACGACGGCCGACTTACCGATAATAAAGGTAGGGTGGTAAATTTCAAGAACACGATCATTATTATGACATCCAATCTTGGATCGTCACTGATTCGTGAGAACTTTGAAAAGATAACGCCGGCAAACCACGACCAGGTGATAGAACATACTCGCAATCAGGTGTTGGAATTATTGAAGAAGACAATCCGTCCGGAGTTCCTGAACCGTATCGACGAAACGATTATGTTTACGCCGCTTAACGAAGAGGAGATAAGACAGATCGTGAATCTGCAGTTGAAGGGTGTGGCTGCTATGTTGGCTGCCAATGGCATCGTGCTCGAATTTACGGATGAGGCTTTGTCGTTTATTGCCCAAGAGGGATACGATCCTCAGTTTGGTGCCCGTCCGGTTAAAAGGGTTATTCAGAAGTACGTGCTGAACGAACTCTCAAAAGAGATCCTTAGTCAGAAGATCGACCGTAATCAAGTCATTACGATTGCAAAAAAAGGACAGGGATTGGAGTTTGTAAATAAATAATTGACAAAGTGATAGGGGAGGCGTAAAAATTTACGTTTCCCTTATTGTTTCTGTCGCACTAAGTTTTACCTTTGCATGAACAAAAACAATTAATCGAACTAAATTATGAGTGAGAAGGATGATATGTTAATTTATGATGAAGACGATTCTGTAAAGTTTATTCAGAATTATCTTCCTCAGGAAATGAAGGGCAAATTCAGCAACGACGATATAAATTATATCGTAGATCTAGTTTACGATTTCTATGAATCCAAAGGTTTTATGAACGAAGATCCTGAAAAGGATGCGGATGTGGAAATTGATGAAGAAGAGCTGATCGCTTACGTAATTAAGAACGCCAAGAAAGACGGAGTAGGCAAGTTTGAAGCCGAAGAAATTAGCTTTATCGTACAAGGGGAGCTCGAATATTGCGATTCAATCAACATGTTTGAGTGATAAACTGTTATTCCTTTGTAACAAGATTTATTGACATTTTATTAATAACTAACAATTTTGATTTATGAAAAATTTTAAGATGATTTCGGTTCTGATGCTGTGTGCAGCCGTACTTTTGTCGGGTTGTGGAGCAAGTAATACAGTGAAAGGAACTGCAATAGGTGTTGGTGGAGGTGCTGCCGTTGGTGCAGGTGTAGGCAAAATTGCAGGTAACACAGCTTTGGGAGCCATTATTGGTGCAGCTGTGGGTGGTACTGCCGGAGCTTTGATCGGCAAGAAAATGGATAAGCAAAAGAAAGAATTGGAAGCTTCTATTCCAGATGCTACAGTTGAGACTGTAAACAATGGCGAAGCAATCAAGGTTACTTTCGATTCAGGTATTTTGTTTGCTACAAATTCAAGCACAGTGAGTGATGCTTCTAAATCGGCTTTACGTAACTTTGCAACCAGCTTGAACTCAAATCCGGATACCAATATTAAAATTATCGGTCATACAGATAATACTGGTAGAGTGGAATACAACCAGACTCTTTCAGAGAAACGTGCTAAAAGCGTGTACGATTATTTATTGAACCAGGCTGTATCAAGCAACCGTATGTCGTTCGAAGGTAAAGGTATCACTGAACCTGTTGCCGACAACTCTACTGCTGCTGGCAGACAACAGAATCGTCGCGTTGAAATCCTGATTCTGGCTAATCAGAAAATGATCCAGGAAGCTCAACAGGGTACGCTTAAATAAGAAAATTACATTTTTTTTAGTAATCCGGACAACATAACTTGTTGTCCGGATTTTTTATTGCCGTAAATTGGTTACGTTTGCACTAAATTTATGGAGTGTATGAAGACATTGATTTGTGGATTGACATCGTCTCTTTCTGTTAAGCTGTGGCTATTGATACTATGTTTTGTTCCTTTCATGGGAATTGCCCAGATTGATGAGAGGGTGTATATGACCGACAGCAGGCTTGACTCCACAAAGAAAGGCGAACTTTCCATCGAAATAGACAATATAAGTTTCTTTCAGAACAACGAATTCAGTTCGGACCTGGTAAAGGGGTATACCTTGCCTGGTATGTGGGTACAGCCCAAAGCTGTATTTTATCCCCTCGGGAATATCAAACTGGAAGCCGGTCTGCATATGCTTCGCTACTGGGGTGCCAATAAATATCCAAATTTTGCCTATACGGATATCGCCAAATGGAAAGGAAGTCAGTATCAGAGTGGCGTGCATTGGCTGCCCTATTTTAGAGCGCATTTTTCATTATCCCCTAAACTGGACATCATTCTGGGTAATATCTACGGTGCAGCCAATCACCGTCTGGCAGATCCTTTATACAACAGCGAGCTGAATCTGTCTGCCGATCCTGAGGCAGGTATGCAATTGCTATACAAATCGAAGACGGTGGATGTGGATGCCTGGATCAACTGGGAAAGCTTTATCTTTGAAGGCGATACCCACCAGGAGGCTTTCACAGTGGGCCTTTCGTCGCAGTTGCGTCTCAACGAAGCTTCTAAAAAGGTACATTTCTATCTGCCGGTACAGGTGCTTGCACAACACAGGGGGGGCGAGATCGATACTATTTTTACCAATTCCATTCAAACCAATATCAATGCGGCTGTTGGGGCCGGTATTACCGTTTCGGTGGGCGACCATTCGTTGCGTCAGCTTAATTTTGAGCTTACCGGAGTGGGATTGTATCAGCAGTCGGGTAAATGGCTTCCCTACACATCGGGCTATGGAATTTATCCCAAAGTAACAGCCTCTTTTAAATATGTTCGTCTGAAGGCAGCTTACTGGACCTGTCATAATTTTGTGTCTTTGCTTGGAAGTCCGTTTTTTGGTTCCCTTTCTACTGCTTACCCGGGCAGACAATACCAGAATCCCGGATTCATATATGCCGGATTTGAATACTCCAAGACCTTTGCCAAAGGCTTCTCATTGGGTGTTGACCTGGATGTTTACAGGCACAATGCCGTAACCTCTTTAGATCCGGAAAAGGGGGTGCTGAACGAAAAAACGGCTGTAAGTTTTGGAGCCGGAGTATACCTGAGAATAAATCCAACATTTTTATTAAAAAAGTTCTGATAACATTTTTTTACTTATATTTGCATGCTATCCGTTGGATAGGATTCGATTTATTGAAACGAGCACGTTTCTGTATCTGAACTCTGGAGATGAATATAACTCACTACAAGTTCCATCCCAGCCAGAATTAAACTTTATTTATATGAAAAGGTAAATATATGAGTGCTTTGTTTGATCATACTATGATAAAAATGGGCATAGAGAACAGGGAGGGGTTTGACAACCTGTTCCGACACTATTATCCACGCTTGAAATCGTACGTTTCGTCGTTTGTAGAAGATTCGGTAGCGGAAGACATTACACAGGACGTATTTCTATATGTTTGGGAAAACAGAAAAAGATATTCTTGGATCCAGAATTGTTACGATTCCCGATACCTACGGACAATCACTTGCTCCCGAAAACTACGCCGAAAGATCCTGGAGAGGAGTTGAGTTTAACGCCATGTGGAGAGATAAAGCCTTTGGCGGTCAGCTTGATTATTCTATCTACGGCAATGTTGGTTTCTCAAAAGACCAATGGGATGTATTGGATCAGACAGCGCTTTATTCACCGGGCGGAAACCTGGAAGAGTTTTCGGCAATCGGGAAACCTCTTAACCGCCTAAGCGGACTGAAAACTTTGGGTATTGTTCGTACTCAGGAACAATTGGACGAGTTGCTTGCCAAAGGATTTAAACAGTATGGTAGAAATCCGTATCTGGGAGGACTCTACTTTGAAGATGTACGTGGAGATGGTTATTCGCTTGGTCCCGACGGAAAGATTGACGGCAACGACGTTCAGCTGCTTTCAGACAATGCGGCTCCCCGCATCAACTATGGTTTTGGTACCAACCTGTCATGGAAAGGATTTACAATGGACATCCATTTCCAGGGAGTGGGATTGTACGACCGTATGATAAGCAACCTGGGAGAAGGGATGGGCGGAATCCGTCAGTATGGTGGTACGGTAAGACCTTATTATCCTATCTGGACAGACGATGTATGGACTCCCGAAAATCCAAATGCCAAATATCCGAGGGTAATTGGTAAAAGCTGGTACGAATCCGGGACAGGTGCTCAGTCTTTCTGGATCAGAAACGGTGCTTACCTGCGATTGAAAAACCTGAATGTTGGTTATAATTTGCCTAAGAGCTGGATTTCGTTCCTTAACCTTGAATCTGCTCAGCTTTTCGTAAACGGCACCAACCTGTTTGTGCTTTCTGCGATGACAGAGTTTCATGATCCCGAGCAGGATTGCTACGATTCTTATCCGTTAATGAAATCATTTACTTTTGGCGTAGATATTAAATTCTAATAATTGATGGTATGATGAAAACTATAAAATATATAATCGTTTCTGTATTGGCTATGTTTGCAACAACAAGCTGCAATACATTGGATATTGAGGATATCTATGACTACAATGCAGAATTAGTATGGAATGACCAATCGCTGGTAAATGCCTATATGGCCAATCTGTATGCGAACGTGTTTAGTAACTGGTCTCCTTCGCTTGATCAGTCAACACAACAATTATCGGGTATAGTCTTTTATCCGGACCGTATTAACATGACCAACGGCGAGTATAAATTGTGGAACTACACGAATATCCGCTTGATTAATGAGGCTATTCAAAATGTAAGTGCAGGTAATTTGCCGGATAACTTCAAAAATGAGATAATTGCCCAGTCTAAGTTCTTAAGGGCATACGTCTACTTCGATATGGTTGTGTATCACGGAGGCGTTCCTTATATTACCGTTCCGCAGGACAAAGATAAAGACGACCTGTATGTGAAAAGAAACTCCACGAAAGAGTGTTTCGACCTGATCATAAAGGACCTGGATGATGCTATCGGTGATTTACCTGAAAGAATCTCCACTTCGTCTGCCAACTTCGGAAAGATTGACGGTTGTTTTGCCACAGCCTTTAAAGCAAAAGTATTGCTTTATAAAGCATCTCCTCAGTTTAATCCATCCAACAAGTGGGATAATGCTTATTGGAAAGAGGCTTATGCCGCCAATGAAGCTGCCTACAATAAACTAAAAGGGTTGGGTTATGCACTAACACCCGATTATGCCAATATATTTTTGAATGAACGTGGTCCGGAGGTTGTTTTCTCTGTTATTAATACCTATCCGAATAAAACAGCCAACTGGGATTACGGTGTACGTCCCGGATCCGAAAGCCGTGGTAATGCGTGGGCTTCGCCAACATGGGATTTCGTTAAAGAGTTTCCTATGAAGGATGGTAAGCTTTACAATGACCCAACAAGCAAGTATTATAAGACAGATGCGAACTTCCTGCAATCATACTGGTTGAACAGAGATCCCCGCTTTGATAAATCGGTGGTTTGGAATGGCTCGGTATACGAAGTTTCAAATAAAAAGGGAAACAGACAGTATACAGCATTGGGTGTTGCGGATGTACTGGACGATTTTGGTGTAAACCCGAAGGCAGGAACCAATTCAACTAACCTGGACTCATATAGTGGTTTCTTTATTCGTAAGGCGAGTGATTTGTCTTTGTTACAGTCGGAAGTGCAGCAATACGACATCGACTATATTGTAATGCGCTTTGCCGAGGTGATGCTTAATTATGCCGAAACAGCCAACGAAACCGGAAAATCGGATGTAGCGTTAACTATCCTGAAGGAAATAAGAAATCGTGCAGGTATTGAAGCCGGAGCCGATGGTAATTATGGTATTACTACCACCACCCGCGAAGGTATCAGAGAGGCTATCCTTGCCGAAAGAAACATTGAATTCTGCTTTGAAGGTAAGTATTTTTGGGATTTGAGAAGACTGAGGATGCTGGACCGTCTGGATGGTAAAACCAAATTTGGAGTAGAAGCCATTGCCATAAATCCAGATGGATCAGAAATGTCTATCGCCGAAGCAAAAGCGAAAGCAGCCAAAAATGAACTCAAGGAGGCCGATTTTAAATACACCGTTCATCAGATTCCTTTTACCGGAGTGAAGATCTCTTCGGTACCCGAAAAATATTATTTCTTCCCAATCAAACAATCAGTCATTGATTTGAACAGTAACATTGAGCAGAATAGTAACTGGGGCGGTACGTTTAATCCAACTTTAGAGTAATGCTTATTTAGATTTAATAGAATCAGAAGCTGTCTTACGAAGGGCAGCTTCTGTTTTTTTATTAAAACTGAATTTGATTTATTGGTATTGTTAATAATATGTCTTATTTTTGAGTTTTCGTTTTACTTTATGTGATGTAATTATGAAGAAACCATTCTAAAGATAACAAATTATAAAAGAATGGCGAATATTGCAGACATTTAAACGGAAATTGAAGATAATTTGACAGCTAATTAGAGTTGATATGTTCAATATAATAATTATTTTTGCGATTCTTAAAACTATAAGTTTAACATATTTCATACTATGAAAACAAACAGAAGAGATTTCTTAAAGACTCTCGGCGGTGTTGCGGCATTTACAGTAGTCCCGCGGCATGTGCTGGGAAATGGGTTTATTGCCCCAAGTGATCAACTTACCAAAGGTATTATAGGTACCGGAGGAATGGGGCGCGGCCACCTCAACTACGAAGGTACCCGTTTAGTTGCAGTCTGCGACGTTGATAAGAAACACCTTGAACTGGGCAAAAACCTGGTTAAAGACAAAATTGCAGCCTATACAGATTTCCGCGATTTAATTTTGGATAAGAATGTAGACATCGTGCACATTGCAACTCCTCCTCACTGGCATGGAATTATGTCGGTCGAAGCTGCCAAAGCAGGTAAGGATATCTGGTGTGAAAAACCGATGACCCGTACAATCGGCGAAGGTAAACGTGTGATGGAAGCTGTAAAACAATATGGAAGCATGTTCCGTCTTAATACCTGGTTCCGTTTTAAAGATCCTTTCTACGGATTGGGTACGCCCGTTAAACCCTTGAAGAAACTGGTTCAGAGCGGTATGCTGGGATGGCCGTTAAAGGTTACAATCAGCAAACATACCGGATTTGACTGGAAGTTCTACTGGGTAGGGAAAGAATATCTTGAACCGCAACCTGTTCCTGCCGAACTGGATTACGACATGTGGTTAGGCCCGGCTCCTTATAAACCTTACAATGCCCACAGGGTACACCAGACATTCCGTGGATACTGGGATTATGATGGTGGTGGTTTAGGTGATATGGGACAGCATTATATCGACCCCGTACAGTATATATTAGGAAAAGATCATACAAGCCCTGTTAAAGTTGAGGTGGATGCTCCACAACAGCATCCGGATGCAGTAGGAACCTGGCGTTCCATTACCTACACTTACGAAGACGGTTGCCAGATTGTTCTTTGGGGTGGCGATTATGGTAATCCGGATACACCTTACATTGCAGGTCCGAATGGTAATGTTTATAAGAATTTTGTTTGTGATATTCCAAACTGGGAAAAGAAATTAGCAGATTATCCGGAACCCGAACCTCAAATCTCTGAGTTCCTTACCAGTGTTAAGACCCGTCAGAAATTTGCATTGAACGAAGAAAACGGATTCCGTTCTGCTACCATTGTTAATATGGGAGCGGTAGCGTTGCGTTTGAACCGTACCTTGCATTTTGATCCTGTTAAACTTGAATTTGTCAATGACGAAGCAGCAAACCGTCTGTTGGATCAGCCGGCGCGTGCACCTTGGAATATCTAATCTTATAAATTGAAATATAGATGAAAAAAATATATTTGCCAATAGGCGCATTATTATTATCGGCATCTCTTTGGGCGCAAGAGCCACAGGGCAGAACAGCCAGTACCATTGTTGCCGATGTTTTGGCGCAAATGCCGGCACAAAAACAGGCAGAATACAATAAGTTACTTCAGTCTCTTTCTACAACAGGAGAAGATGGTGTAGCCATGTTGGTTAAAATGATTAACGAACCGGGTAAAGGAAGTAACTCTCAGGTGGAATACGCACTGAGCGGACTTACTCATTATGTGATGGCAACGGGTAACGAAAGCGCACGTTTAACCACTGCGACCGCTTACGGCAAAGTGCTCGAACAGGTTTCTAACCGCGAAATCAAAGCCTTTATCATTCGCCAGCTTCAGTTGGTTGGAAAGGATGAAAGTGTATCTGTACTTGCCAAATACCTGACTCAGGAGAATCTGGCCGGACCAGCTGCCCGTGCTTTGGTATCCTTTAATTCAGCAAAAGCTGATAATGCGCTAACAGCCGCATTACAGTCGGCCAAAAACAATGTATCCATCCAGAAAGACATCATTCAGGCAATTGCCGAAGCTGATGCAACGGGAGTGGAGCAGGCCTTGTTGGATCTGTTGGCTACTCAGGATCAGAATTTGCAGAAAGTAACGCTGTATGCACTGAGTCAGATCGGATCAGCCACTTCGTTAAACGCCCTGGGAGCATTGGCAGAAAAGTCAGCTTTCACAATGGAAAATACCGGAGCAAACGAAGCCTACATCGCTCTGATTAAAAAGTTGGCTGCCGATGGAAATACGCAGGCTGCCGAAGCTGCTGCAAACGACCTGCTTAGCAAAGCAACTAAACTTGGTAAAACACAGACACGTAATTCTGCCCTCGAAATACTGCTCTCTATTCAAAAAGAGAAAGGTTTGAAGCTGGTTCTTGCAGCATTGAAGGATGCTTCTAAGGAATACCGCAATGCGGCATTAGATTATACCTCTTCAATTGTTAACGACGAAGTATACGTTACCCTGTTCAAAACAATGGATAAAGCCAAACCCGAACCAAAAACAGACATCCTTAACTGGATTGCCAGTCAGAGTGAATGTCCGGTTCAGCGTGAAGCTATCCGCAAAGTGATGATCAAATTTGATCAGCCAGCCACCGAACTGATACGCAAACAGGTAAAGAATAACGATTTTGGAGTGAAAGAAGCTGCAGTATGGGCATTGGTTAAGTTGGGAGATCCCAATACAATCGGTGATATTTCGGCACTACTTACTTCATCAGACGAGCAGGTTGTGAAATTAGCTCAACGTGCTCTGGCCTCTTTCAAGGGTGATATCTCAACACCTGTTGTAAAGGCAATCGATAAATCTAAGGAAGCCGGCAAAATAGCTGGAATAGAACTGTTGGCTCAGCGTAAGTCTTCTGCCAATCTTAACACTGTTTTGGCGCAGACTAAATCAGACAATGAGTCTGTAAAGAAAGCGGCTTATGCTGCATTGAAAGATGTGGTAGAGGAAAGAGATCTTGTAAACATGTGCGGAATGCTTGAAACGGCAGACGCTTCTACTATTGTTCCATTGCAACAGGCTGTAATTACAGCTGTTAGCGGAATGAGTAAAGAAGCTCAGGTTTCTACAATCAGCAACCGGATGTTGCAGGCAGGCGAAAGTAAAAAACATCTTTATTATATCGTGTTGGCACAAACAGGCGATGCAAAAGCACTTTCTGTAATCTCGGAAGGCTTTGCTAAAGGTCAGGGTGCCGCAAAAGATGCAGCTTTCGAAGCGTTGATGAGCTGTAAAGGTCTTGAAGCTGCCGATGCACTCTATGCTATCTGCAAAGATTCATCTGCTCCGGGCTATTTCGACCGTGCAATGAATGCATATGTTAAATTGGTTTCGAATGCTCAATATACCGGCGAAAACCGTTTGATCCGTTTAAGAAAAGCAATGGAGATTGCCAAGACCGATGCTCAGAAGGTTGCCATCTTAAAGCAAATTGAACGCACAGGTACTTACCTGGGTATGTTGTATGCCGGCGAATTCTTAAATGAAAAACCGTTACAGCAAGCTGCAGCTAACGCTGTTATGAATATTGCTCTGGGTAATAAAACCTATACCGGCGAGAATGTGAAGACGCTTTTAAACAAAGTGAAAGAGGTTCTCGACAATCCGGATGCAGGTTATCAGAAACAGGCTATCCAAAAGCATCTGGATGAAATGGCAGACGAAAAAGGTTTTGTATCGTTGTTTAACGGAAAAGACCTGAGCGGATGGAAGGGCTTGGTTAAAAACCCAATCTTGCGTGCTAAGATGAAACCCGAAGAGTTGGCTGCCGAACAGGCTAAAGCCGACGAGAAGGCTCGTTCTACCTGGTCTGTTCAGGATGGTGTATTGGTATTTAACGGTAAAGGTGATAACCTTTGCACCGATAAACTATACGGTGATTTTGAAATGTACGTTGACTGGATGCTCGACCCTGCAGGTCCTGAGGCTGATGCCGGAGTTTATTTGCGCGGTACTCCCCAGGTTCAGATTTGGGATACAGCCCGTGTAAAGGTAGGTGCCCAGGTTGGATCGGGTGGCTTGTATAACAACCAGAAAAATCCTAGTCAACCGTTGAAGGTGGCCGACAATAAGTTGGGCGAGTGGAATAGCTTTTATATCAAAATGGTGGGCGACCGTGTAACAGTTTACCTGAATGGCGAGCTTGTAGTGAACAATGTAATTCTGGAAAATTACTGGGATCGTTCGCAACCTATCTTCCCGATAGAGCAGATCGAATTACAGGCACACGGAAGCAAAGTAAGCTATCGCAATATTTTAGTGAAGGAACTAAAACGCGCAGAACCATTCCAACTTTCGGAACAAGAAAAGAAAGAGGGTTTCAAGGTGTTGTTTGACGGAACGAATATGCACAACTGGACTGGTAATACGGTAGACTATGTATTGGAAGACGGTTGTATCTCGATGAAACCAAGCAGAGCGCACGGTGGCAATCTGTATACAAAAGATGAATACAAAGACTTTGTGTATCGTTTCGAATTCCAGCTTACACCGGGTGCTAACAACGGATTAGGTATCCGTACTCCGTTGGAAGGTGATGCAGCTTATGTAGGTATGGAATTGCAGATTCTGGACAATGAAGCTCCTATCTACAAAGACCTCAAGGTATATCAATACCATGGATCTGTATATGGAATTATTCCTGCAAAAAGAGGATTCCATAAACCAATGGGCGAGTGGAACTACCAGGAGGTTGTAGCCAAAGGAAACCGTATTACGGTTACTTTGAATGGAACTGTAATTTTGGATGGTGATATTAAAGAGGCTACCAAGAATGGTACACCTGATGGAAAACAACATCCGGGATTGTTCAACGAAAAGGGTCACATCGGATTCCTTGGTCATGGTTCTCCTGTAAAGTTCAGAAACATCCGTATCAAAGAATTGAAGAAATAAGAACTCTGCTTTTATAGTGAATTAAAGGGCGTCCAACAGGTTTGGATGCCCTTTTTTTTGGTTTAAAGCCATTCATCGCTTTTATATACCATGTTTATGGTATTCGAAATGCCTATAACGAGTGATATGGGCTAAGTCTGCTTGGTCTATCTTTGCTGAAAACAATTCATAAAAAAACAGATAGATTATGGGACTTAATAATGCTAGATTTGAAACGTTGCAAGTGCATGCCGGACAAGTAGTAGATCAAACCACTCACTCCAGAGCAGTGCCGATATATCAGACTTCATCCTATGTGTTTGAGGATGCCAAGGATGGCGCCGATTTATTCGGACTTAAAAAGTTCGGGAATATCTATACCCGTCTGATGAATCCAACCACCGATGTATTCGAAAAGCGTATTGCGGCTCTCGAAGGCGGAGCTTCTGCTCTGGCAACCTCTTCGGGGCAATCGGCTCAGTTTATCGCATTGAATAACATCCTGGAGGCCGGCGATAATTTTATTTCCACATCCCATCTCTACGGCGGAACATATAACCAGTTTAAGAATCAATTCAAACGTCTGGGTGTGGAGGTCCGTTTTACACCCAACGATTCTCCCGAAGCTTTCGAAGCCCTTATCGACGATCATACCAAAGCTCTTTATCTGGAAACGATTGGTAATCCGGATTTAAATATTCCCGATTTTGAAGCGATTGCACGAGTAGCAGATGCACACCAGATTCCATTGGTGGTAGATAATACCTTTGGGGCAGGGGGCTTCTTATTCAGACCGCTTGACCACGGAGCATCCGTGGTGGTTGAAAGTGCTACGAAATGGATTGGCGGTCATGGTACCTCTTTGGGTGGTGTGATTGTAGATAGTGGCCGTTTTAACTGGGGTAACGGAAAATTCAGAGCCTTTACAGAGCCGTCCGACAGTTACCATGGATTGGTATTCTGGGATGTATTTGGCGACAAAGGTCCGTTCGGCAACATTGCCTTTACCTTGAGGGCACGGGTAGAAGGGCTCAGAGATTGGGGTAATGCCATCAGTCCGTTCAACTCCTTCCTGCTTATTCAGGGTCTCGAAACGTTGTCGCTGCGAGTGGAGCGTCATGTTTCCAATGCGCTGGAACTGGCAAAGTGGCTTGAAACCCTCCCGGAAGTAGAGTATGTAAACTATCCCGGATTAGTAAGCAGTCCTTACCACGAACTGGCAAAGAAGTATTTTAAACATGGTTTTGGCGGAGTGTTGTCCTTTAAACTAAAAGGAGGAGCAGAGAAAGCCGACAAGCTGATAAATGGACTCTCGCTGATCAGTCACCTGGCAAACGTAGGAGATGCAAAATCTCTTATTATCCACCCCGCAGCTACAACACACGAGCAGCTATCGGAAGAGGATAAGATTGCTGCCGGAGCTGTACCCGGATTATTGAGAATATCGGTTGGTATCGAGCATATTGAAGATATAAAAAGCGATATCAAAGCAGCTCTTTCAAATTTATAATACTTCCTTTCCCAATCATATATGAATGGAAAACAAGCCTTATATGTTTGAATAACAAGCTATATATGAATGATAAGCAAGCTCTATATGATTGAGGAACGGTGTGTATGTGATTGATAATCAGGTTGTAGGGTATTGAAGTTTCTTAGGGCAATGAATGGGGAAAAATCCTATTAGTTTTGACTTGAAAAGTAATGAGAAACATCTCAAAAAGTATATACATTTTGAGTAAAAAGTACCTAAAAATTTTCCCTTAAGTCTAAATTTATTTTCTCTTAAGGGAAAATAAATTTAGACTTAAGGGAAATTATTTTTTTACTTAAGGGAAAAATCTGTGTTGTAAACTGCTGATAATTTGATGGTGTGAGACTGTTGACTTTTTAATTTGAGTAAATGTTTTTTGATTCTTTAAACTGAGAAACTAGACATATCAGAAATCATTATACTGAAAGTTTGGACACTTTTCAAATCATTAAACCGAAACCCAGACATCTCTTCAAATGTCATACTGCGATTCTTTACACTTTACCAAAATCCATCCTAAAATAGTTTACACCCGATGGATATATCTGAACCGGACTTGCTGCAGGTTCAAACGTAGGCTTGGATCAGATGCAAGCTGGTTCTTACAGACTGCCGATCAGTGAGGTCAGATTGGCGGTGATAAGTCTCACGGCGATAGCTAGCAGAATGATTCCGAAGAATTTACGCATCACATAGATACCGCTTTTGCCGAAAAACTTTTCTACAACGTATACCTTCTTTAGTACCACATAAACCACTATCATATTTAACGCCACAGCAATGATAATATTCAGGATATTATATTCTGCCCGCAACGAAAGCAGCGTAGTAAAGGAGGCTGCTCCGGCAATAAGCGGAAATACCAGAGGTACAATGGTTGCCGTACCACCCGGACTATCATTCTTGAAAATTTCTATGTTAAAGATCATCTCTACGGCAAGTACAAAGAGAACAAGTCCGCCAGCTACCGCAAACGATGATATATCTACCTGGAATAAAGCGAGCAGAGCCTGACCGACAAATAAGAATGCCACTAAAATAACAAACGAGATGAGAGCTGCTTTACCTGCCTCGAAAGTCTGGTCCTTCTGCTCGAGGCTAATAATAATGGGAATAGCTCCCAATATATCAATTACAGCAAATAGTACCACAAAAGCACTTAAAACCTCTTTAAAACTAAAAAATAAATCCATCTGGTTTAAAATTTAACTGTTATTACCTGGAATAATCCATTCAATTCAATCCGATTGATATTGTCAATTTGTCTGCAAAGCTACAAAAAAATAACAGAAAATAATGATTTTTTACAAATTACAGGGTGTTATTTGGGTTTGTTTCAAGATAATTGCAATGCTTAGTCGAAGAGGAAAGGTGTAAAATAGGCCTTCATCCGATGGTGCAAGGTGCCGGCTTCATTGCTCTGTCGAAAAGGAGAGATGTAAACTCCCGAAGCTTTAAGTCGGGCTTCGGGAGTTTTTTTATTTATAATCCGCTAAAATCTACGTCCTTAAACAATAGCGAAGGGATTCGCCATGATGACGATTTACGGATGTCGTTACCTGCCTCGGACAAGTTGTTCCATAAAGTAATCATGTTTCCGGTTACGTTCATTTCGGAGATAGGTTGTGTGGTTTTACCGTTTTCGATATGGAAACCTTCAATGCCGTAAGAAAAATCGCCGGTGGTGCTGTTGCAGTTTCCACCGTTGAACCCGGTAACAAGTATTCCTTTCTCGAGCGATGCAACCAGACCGTTCACATCTTTCATTCCATGTTGCATAGTTAAGATAGAGGGAGAACTGATGGTGCTCTTAACCTGCATTTTATTTGCATTATAGGTGTCGATAAAATAGGTGTTCAGCACTCCTTCATTGAAAATTGCACGCGGGGTAGTGGCAACACCTTCGTTATCAAAATAACGGGCGCCTTCGGCCTTTACCAGATGCGGTTCGTCTTTGATGGTAACGTTGCTTCCCAACACCAGCTTGTCTTGTTTATCAAGCAGGAACGAATTCTTTTGCTGAATGGCCGATCCGTACAAAGCTCCGATTACCGGAGATAATAGGCGGGAAGAATTCATATTGTCTACCACCATGGCATACTTGCCGGATGCTATCTTTTGTTGTCCTAATTTTTGAAGCACCCGTTCGATGGACTTTGTTCCGATTCCGTCTTTCTGTAGTTCGTTGTAATAGATAGACGAATCGTACCAGTAAGATTCCGGACGGGCATCGCCTTCGCCTTTAATGCTTACATTGCCAACCAACGTAAAAGACGAGTTGGCGCTTTCGCCCTCGAATCCGTTACTGGCTACCATGTATTTGAAGCTTTTTTCGTCTCCATAAGATCCGTTGGACGAGATGATCCGTTTGTCTTTTCCGTAAATCTCTTCGCAAACCTTCATGGCAAGTCCTACTTTATCGTCCGGATTGATGGAGTCGAACGAGGGATCTATCAAGTCGAGCGGTACGCCTCCTCCTTTGTAATAGAACGAGGAATCGGGTAGGGTACGGAATTTATCTTCGGCAAGAAACCGGGTAGAATTGATGCCTTCTTTAATAAATCGTTCGAGTTCGGCCTTGTTTAATCTATTGGTCGAAAAAGAACCGTATCTTCCGTCAACAAAGATATTGATGACAAGTCCGTTTTCGGATGCCTGCTGCAGCTTGTCAATTTTCATGTCGCGCACTTCAATCGAGCTGCTGAATCCGGTGTACAAGCTAACACGGGAAGCCTGACTGCCATTTCTAAGGGCAAATTCCATTGCCCATTGTGCAAGTAATTTATGTTCGTTCGATATCATATCAATTTTCTCCTCCAACTGTTAGTTTGCTGACCAATGCGGAAGGCATTCCGCAGGTAACCGGACAGGACTGTCCGTCTTTTCCGCAAGTCCAGGTTCCGTTATCCATCTTATAATTATTACCCACCATGGTGATGTCTGCCAAAGCCTTCGGACCGTTACCGATGATGTTTATATCTTTGATAGGTTGAGTAAGCTTGCCATCCTCGATTAAATAACCAGACTTAACGAAGAAGGTGAAGTCGCCGGCCCCGATCTGAACCTGCCCGTTGGTAAATACATCGGCAAAAATACCTTTCTTTACCGAAGCGATCATCTCTTCTTCCGTTACGTTTCCATCTTCCATATAGGTGGCACGCATACGGGGCATAGGCATCTGACGGAACGATTCGCGCCGGCCATTACCCGTAGAACGTATGCCGTAGTGTTTGGCACTGATGCGGTCGTGCAGGTAGCTGGTTAGAACGCCGTCTTTTACGATGTATGTTTTTTGTCCCTCTATACCTTCGTCGTCTATGTTTACAGAACCCCGGTTAAAAGGAATGGTACCGTCGTCTACCACATTGATATGTTCGTTGCAAATCTTTTTATTGAGCTGATCCGAGAATATGGAGGTGTTCTTTCGGTTGAAGTCGGCTTCGAAAGCGTGTCCTATAGCCTCGTGTAGCAGAATACCCGAACCTCCGGCACCCATAACCACCGGCATTTCTCCGCCTTTAGGCTTTACAGCTTCGAACAGGATGGATGTCTTTTTTACAGATTCGTTTGCCAGTTCGTCAATCAATTCGTCGGTAAGAAATTCGGTACCCATACGAAAAGCTCTCGATGCATAGGCATTCTCAATTTTGCCGTTGGCTTCCATAATGCATTGAACACCCAATGTAACCATGGGGCGGTAATCGTAATACATAATGCCTTCCGAATTGCAGAAAAGAATGTGCGAAGTAGAATCGCTAAGAGATGCCGATACCTTGTGAACCCTTTTGTCTAAAGCGAAAACCTTTTCATTCAGTTTCTGAAGATGGGGCATCTTTTCGTTTACGGCAATTTCACTCCAGGGAGTCTTCACCGCATAATAGTTCTGAACGATGGGCTTCTCTGTAAGGTTCACCGCGGCCTTGTTTCCTTTTACATTGGCAATACGAGCCGCCGTACGGGCCGCCGTAAGCATGTCTTGCAAAGTGACGTTCTCTACGTATGCATAACCGCTCTGATCGCCCGACAGAACACGGATACCAACACCATAATCTATATTTGAACTGGCACGGTTCACTGCCCCGTCCTGTAGTCCGATATAGTTGTTAAACGAATGTTCAAAAAAGAGATCGGCATAATCGCCCCCTTTTTCGAGAGCTACCCCCAAAACCTTTTTTAAATCGCCTTCCGAAACACCGAAGTGATTCAAGGCAAATAACACGCCGGCGGCTTTGCCGGCATAACTTTCTGCAACTTCACCTAATATTGAGGGAGTAGCTAAAGATCCCAGCATAACAATTCCTCCTGTTTTAATAAATTCCCGTCTGTTAAAGCTCATAACTTTTTCTTTTTTGTGTTATTGCTTCTGCTTACGCGCCCAATCCATCACATTGGCTGGCGGACGTTGAGCCATGAGTTCCTTTTTCATGAAATCCATGTAAGGCGCAATATGTGTGAAGTATTTTTTTAAACCTTTACACAAATAGTTTAGTCCCGGTTCGCCGTCGGCTGTTGTAAGAAAACGGTTTTTCGGGCATTCCCCGTTGCAGGCAAAAAGGTATTCGCACGATTTACACTGATTGGGCAACGTATCTGCCTTATCGGCGCCAAATTTAAGTTGCTTTGGCGAATACATCATTTCCGTTAACGAGTGTGTACGTATATTTCCGAGTTTATATTCCGGAAAAACATAATGGTCGCAACTGTAAACATCTCCGTTAAATTCCATAATTCCTGCATGTCCGCATGTTTTTGCCAGCGTACATATACCGGGTTGCTCTCCAACCCAGTTGGCCAGGGCTGCATCAAACAACTGAACGAAATAGGTTCCCACGTCCTCCTTTAACCATTCGTCGAATATGGCGCAGAGAAAATTGCCCCATTTTTCGGAATCAACAGTAAAAGGCGCAAGTTTTATTTCCTGATTCTGTTGTAGCGTATGAGTAAGTTTGGTCCCGTCGTTCTGTTCATGTATACGTTCCACAATGGGTGAAAACTGAATATAATGACATTCTATTTCCTTAAAGAAATTATAAAACTCGAGGGGATAGTCAACATTGTAGTCGTTAACCACAGCCATCGCATTATATTCGACTCCGTGTTTTTTTAACAGGTCGATTCCCTTCTTTACCTTATAAAAGGAGGGTTGTCCCTGCTTGTTACGTCTGTATTCGTCGTGGAACTCCTGCGGACCGTCAATTGATATCCCCACCAGGAAGTTATTCTCCTTAAAGAATTGGCACCATTCATCCGTAAGCAACGTTCCGTTTGTCTGGATGCAATTATCTATTTGTTTGCCACGTCCGTAAATTTTCTGAAACTCCAGCGCCTTTTTATAAAAGCTGATAGGACGCATCAGTGGTTCACCTCCGTGCCACGTAAATAAGACTTCGCTCATAGTCTGACTGTTGATGTACTCTTGAACAAATTTCTCAAGAAGCTCATCAGTCATTATGCTGTTTTTCTTTTCCGGATAAAAGTTCCCTTTTTCAAGGTAATAGCAATATTTGCAAGCCAGATTACATACAGACCCCACAGGTTTAACCATCATGTAAAGCGGACGCGCAAAGGGCGTAGCTAATGTACTCATAGGCTCTCGTAATCGGTTTCCTGAAATCCGCTGACTTCAGTTTCCCATCTTTCTTTTACAAATGAAACATGATCGGGATGGTTGTTGTATGTCTCGAAATCCGTACGGTTCGTAAAGACCATCGAAAATCCGAAGTCGAATGTGCACTTGGGACTGGTCTGGCGGAATACCTGGAAATTTCTGACAACCGGGATAGATGTTAGAATCTTCTTTCCGTCGGACAGAAAGGCGTTTGTAGCATCCGATTCTTTGCCATGCTTTAGGCTAAAAGCAACTGTATGAAGTATTTCTCCGGGTTTTAATGTGCAAGCGGCGTCGTCTTTACAAGAAGTAAGCACTCCCGCTGTAGCCGACACGGCTGTGGCGACTGATGCCGTTTCTAAAAATCTGCGTCTGTTCATAGACTACTATTATATATGTATTATTGAACTGTTTAGATTACAAATGTAATAGAATTTGGAATAAACGGGCAGCCTTTACCCATTTATTTCAGTTTTTCTTTTATCCCATTCCGGATTAACTTCATTAATAAAATAAAAAAATACCTACATTTGCACCTTCGAAATAAGCAGATAGCGATAAATGAATAAAGACACGACTTTTGGCAGACTGATAGGAATCCTATTCATAACTATGTTTGTTTGCCTGGCTCTATATATGCTGCCCGACACTATCCTGGGATACAAAATAAAGAAAGTAGACTTACTTTCGGATCTCAGAATCAAAGATGACTCGGTGTCTATCGACCAATTGAAACGCAAACTTGCCATAGCCGATTCGTTGCTGACAGACTCTATCAATAAAGCCCGTTTGGCACAATCGACCGAAACCGATTCGTTTTCAATCGCCCTAAGGGATTCGCTTTACAAAGCAATGCAATCGTCATGGTCGGCAGCCGACTCGCAGGGGGTACGGCTGGAAGACTTTTCACTGGGACATGTAGGTTTAAAACGCTTCTTTGCAGCACTGAAGAATGCCCAGGAGCGAAGAGGGCAGGTCCGCATCGCATTTATGGGAGATTCGTTCATAGAAGGAGATATCATGGTAGCCGATTTTCGAAATGACATGCAACAGAAGTTTGGCGGACGAGGCGTCGGTTTTGTACCTATTGCTTCTTCTGTTTCGCAATACCGTCCCACGGTGGAACATCACTTTGGCGGATGGAATACATTCTCGCTGCTTACAGATAAAAGTAAGAAATATACATTGCCCGGAATGGTGTTTGAAGCCCAAGAGGGTGCAAATGCTAATTTCCGTACCGTAAGCCGTTATGCAACTCTCCGTGAAGTCTCCACCCTAAAGCTGGTATACGAACAGAATGCCAATTCGCAGGTTCAACTTGTCAGCAACAGCTCAGCAGATACAGCCTACCAGGATCTTCCGGCAACGAATACGGTTACGCAACGAACCTGGACAGGTCACTTTACCAATGCCTCTTTCCGTTTTAACCGCACCGAAGGATTACGTGTACTGGGCGTTTCGATGGAAGATACAACAGGTGTTGTGGTAGATAATTATTCTTTACGCGGAAACTCAGGCCTTATACTGGAACAGATGGATCCTTCCAGGTGCGAAGCTTTGAATGCGATCCGCAGGTACGATTTAATCGTGCTGCAATACGGCCTGAATGTTGTAAGCGACGAGATGCTTCATTATGGTTGGTATCGCCAACGAATGGTGCAGGTGATAAAACATGTGCAGACCTGTTTTCCCAATGCTGATATTCTATTACTGGGGGTATCCGACCGTAGCCGTCAGGAAGAAGGTGCCTTTAAAACTATGCCAGCAGTATTAGCTCTTTTGCATGCTCAACGACAGATAGCCCAACAAGCAGGCGTTTGTTTTTGGAATGTGTTTAGTGCTATGGGTGGCGAAAACAGTATGGTGAGATATGTAGACAATAATTGGGCAAGCAAAGACTATACACATCTGAGCTTCAGAGGAGGGAAGGAGATAGGAATGTCTCTATTTAAAGCAGTGTTAATAGAAAAACAATTTTATGATGAAGCAGAAAAAGCACTTCGATAAAGAAACCTTGATGGGTTGTCTTATTGCATCACTCGTGCTTGTTTCAAGCATTCATTTTGCATTCGGAGTCACAAAAGGCTTTGATAAGAACTTGTTGCCGTCTGCATCTCACGAATTACTTCCAATCCCTTCTGCCGGATCAGTTTCTTTTGAGGTTGATTCGCTGAATGTGATTCAGGACAACCAGCATGCGCTGGATCCGATCTTTCGTTTGCTTGATTCTTTACGATCGGGAAAAGATACGGTACTTACTATCGTGCATTTGGGCGATTCTCATCTGCAGGCAGGATACAATACGGGTAAAATCATGCGGTTGATGCAACATGATTTTGGCAATGCGGGCAGGGGATGGATTTCTCCTTTAAAATTGTCTAAGACCAACGAACCCGACGATTATTTCATCCGTTCCGAAAATAACAGCTGGGTGTCCGGACGTATTACACAATCGGCCCCCAAATGCCTGATCGGTCCCGGGGGAATTGGAATTCAAACTAATCTTCATAACGTAAACCTGGATGTTTCAATTGCTCCAAATAACGGAATGGGCTATTCATTCAATAAGGCCATCTTATACCGTCACCCTCAGGCTGCCTTCCTGCAGCCATCTGATCCCGATCATCGCATTGTTGCTTTAAAAGGAGCCGATACAACAGACCCCGCTCTGGTTGCAGATACCTTCTGTTTGCCTAAGCTTACAGATGTATTGTCGCTGAAGGGTGCTGCGGATAAAGTCGATTCTACAAATACAGGTAGTTCCGATGCGTTTATGAATACCTTCTACGGGTTATCTCTTACCAATGGCAATCCCGGGGTTTTGTATCATTCCATCGGAGTAAACGGTGCTTTGTATGAAAACTATACCAAAGAAAGCTATGTAAGGCAACTGGCTTTGTTAAAACCTACGTTGCTTATTATATCGCTGGGCACCAACGAAAGTTTTGGCAGGAATTTCAATAAAGCAGATTTCGAGAAACAGATAGATCGTTTTGTTACGATGCTTAAAACTTACATGCCCGAAACAACATTGATGCTTACAACTCCGGCCGAGTGTTACAAACGGACGCGTGTCAAGAAAAAAAGAGTCTATGTAAGAAATACCCGCACCGAGCAGGTGGCTCAGACAATTGTAAATTATGCAAGGGAGAAGGGTATTGCCTGTTGGGATCTATTTTCGGCAACCGGAGCAGACGGTTCTTGTAAAAGTTGGTACAAGGCGGGTTTGTTTGGAAAAGACCGGGTTCATTTTACTGTAGAAGGATATAAGGAACAAGGCACGTTGTTCTACAAGGCATTTATCAAAAAATATAACAATCATCTCGAACAGAATGGAAATCTTTAATCTGGATTTATCACGTATTCCCAGTTTGCTTGGGTATCAACCTGGCGCTCCTATGATTTTTAGCAGCGGCCTGTTTTTCTTTCTGTTTATTTTATTTGTATTGATTTATATCCCGTTGAGAAAATATGCCTATGCAAGGATATTCTATGTAACACTTTTTTCTCTCTATTTTTATTATAAAAGCAGCGGAATCTGGTTTCTGTTATTGATGTTTACAGCTTCGTCCGATTTTTGTATCGGCCGACTCCTTTCTTTGTCGTCCAACAATCTGGAGCGTAAATTGCTGGTAGCATTAAGCCTTTGTGTAAACCTGGGTATGTTGGGCTATTTTAAATATACCAACTTTTTATGTCAGGCATTTACAGGTCTCGGAGTTGAAATAGGACAGATTTTCGGTATCGAGCAATTGCAGAAGCTTAGCTATCAGCCGATGGATATCTTCCTGCCGGTTGGTATTTCTTTTTTTACGTTTCAGTCGTTAAGTTATATTATCGATATCTATCGCGGACGAATTCAATCGCTGAAAAGATGGATCGACTATGTATTTTATGTTTCGTTCTTCCCTCAGCTGGTAGCCGGACCGATTGTTCGTGCGCGGGATTTTATTCCACAGATATATAAAACTCCTTCGGTATCGAAAGCCGAATTTGGAGAAGGGCTTTTCCTGATTGTGTGCGGATTATTTAAGAAGGCGGTGATTTCCGATTATATAAGCCTGAATTTCGTAGATCGTATTTTCGACGCTCCGTTGCTATACACGGGGGTAGAAAACTTATTGGGCATCTATGGATATGCATTGCAGATTTATTGCGACTTCTCCGGCTATTCGGATATGGCAATCGGTATCGCTTTACTGCTTGGGTTCAGGTTCAATATCAATTTTGATTCACCCTATCAATCGGCCACCATCACCGAATTTTGGCGTAGATGGCATATCTCTCTTTCTTCCTGGTTAAAAGATTATCTATATATCTCCTTGGGTGGTAACCGAAAAGGAAAGGTTCGGACCTATCTTAATTTGTTAATAACCATGCTTCTGGGCGGTTTGTGGCACGGTGCTTCTGTGCGTTTCCTTATCTGGGGAGCTATTCACGGAATATCCCTGGCTGTACACAAATTCGTGATGGGCCGATTTAGCAGCTTTAAGCAATCGGGCGAATTGATGAATCCGCTTCGAAGGGTAATCGGAGTGCTTATAACATTTCATGTTGTATGCTTCGGATGGATTTTTTTCCGTGCAGATTCCATGCAACGGGTAGGAGAGATGCTTACTCAGATTGCAACAAACTTCCATCCCGAAGTTTTTCTTCAATTCCTATCTGGTTACAAAGTGGTATCATTCATGATGATTACAGGGTATCTGATGCACTTTATGCCTAGAAAAGCAGAAATGAAAATGCAGCTGGCTGTAACTAAGTCGCCTTTGGTTATCCAGGCGTTGATACTAATTATAGCTGTATTTATTGTTTTTCAGGTTAAAAGTGCCGGGGTTCAGCCCTTTATCTATTTTCAGTTTTAACAAACGTCCGGACATCACTTCCGGATAATTCCTGGAAAATCTGAAGATCGAATTCCGGTATCACCGCCAGAACATGGTCAAATACATCGGCTTGGATGGTTTCATAGATTACCCAATCTTTGATGGATGAGAAAAAATAGAGTTCCATAGGAATACCTTTCTCCGTGGGTTGCAGGTGCCTTACCATACATATCATCTCTTTGTTCACTTCCGGAAGACTTTCGAGGTAGCGTTGCAGATAGGCACGGAATACACCCAGATTAGTCTGACGTCTGCCATTTACTAAGATAGTGTTGTCAATCTGATTTGCCTGATTGTAAGTTTGAAGTTTATTTTCGGTGTCATCTATATACCCGGCAAGAAGAGATATCTTCCGGTATTTTTCCAGCATTTCGGGTGTACAGAACTTTACGCTGTTCATGTCAAGATTGATGGATCTTTTGATTCGTCTTCCGGGAGATTCACGCATTCCTCTCCAGTTCTGAAAAGATTCGCTAATAAGTGCGTAAGGAGGGATGGTGGATATGGTATTGTCGAAGTTCTTTACCTTGACTGTATTTAACGTAATTTCAATTACCGTTCCGTCGGCTCCGTACTTGGGCATCGAAATCCAGTCGTCCACCCGTAACATATCGTTGGCCGACAGCTGGATGCCCGCTACAAATCCCAGAATTGTGTCCTTAAACACCAACATCAGAATGGCTGCAGATGCACCAATTCCCGTAAAAATAGTGGAGGGAGATTCGTTTATAAGTATGCTGATCAACAGTATGATTCCTACTGAGAATAAGATAACCTGCACAATCTGGACAAAACCTTTCAGTGGCTTGTCTTTAAATTTGTCGTTTCTGTGAAATAATTCCACCCCAAGATTCAGGAGGCTGTTTATAAAAAGAAGCGAAACAGTTATGATATATATCTGGCATAATTTCTGCAACAAGACGAGAATTTCTTTATCTGCAGGTGATGGATAGGCCAATGGAAGCATAGTGAAAATAAGAATGGAAGGAATGATATGCATTCCTTTGTTTATTATTTTCTTTTCAATGATTAAATCGTCCAGTTGATTGGTCGTTTTCTTAGCAAACTTTTTAAATGCTCCCAATAAAATGTATCTGCAAATATAATCTACTGCCAAAGCAAGCAATATAATTATAAGTAGTACAGCAAAATTGTCGAGATAGTCTGCTACACTTACAGATGTGCCAAAGTTCAGCAACTTTTGATTAAACCAGTTGGTAATTTGTTCCATAAATCTTTTATTTCTCAGAATTTGATATCCCTGCAAAAGTAATAAAAGGTTTAGTATTTTTTACAGGACTTAGCTGCTGACTTACTTTATAACTGGATTAAGGTTTTAATTCTGTACAAAATGAATAACCGGCACAATGACGGTTAACCAACTTTTTTAAGTATGTTTGTATATTAAATCAGATAATTGATACTACTAATATGACCCCATTTTTATATAAGGTTGCATCGTGCTTTTACGATACTTATGGTACGGAAATAAACGAGTTGGCTTTTGTTTTCCCGAATAGGAGAGCCGGCCTTTTCTTCCAAAAGTATTTATCCGAAATTGCGCAAAAACCGATTTTCTCGCCGCTTACGCTCACCATCAGCGATTTGTTTACTCAACTCAGCGGAAAACAATCGGCCGACAGAATCAGCATGCTTTTTTCATTGTACACTATTTATATTGAAAAAAGCGGATCGCAGGAGTCTTTCGACGAATTTCTTTATTGGGGAGAGATGTTGTTGAATGACTTTGATGACATTGATAAATATATGGTAAATGCAGCCAAACTGTTTTCGAATGTAACAGATTTACGGGAGATCGAGTCAGATTTTAGTTTTCTCGATGCCGAACAGATAGCAGCCATTCGTTCATTTTGGTCCTCATTCTATCCGGTGAATGATTCTCCGAACCAGAAAGAATTCTTGCATGTATGGCAACTTTTGTTTTCACTTTATGAAAGTCTCAGAGAAAAGTTGGCACACGAGGGGAAAGGCTACGAAGGCATGATATTCAGGGATGTGGCAGAATCTGCTGCAGAAGATAGCTTAAACCTACCTTATAAAAAGATTGTTTTTGTGGGGCTTAATGCCCTTACCAAAGCTGAAGAGTCTTTTTTAGGTTATCTGAGAGATAAAGGGGTGGCCGACTTTTACTGGGATTATGCTTCTCCCATGGTGATGGATGCAGATAATAAGGCTTCCTTCTTTGTAAGAAGGAACCAGCAGCTTTTTCCTTCTCAGTATGTGCTGCCATTGGATGAAATTGATCAGCCCCGGATTGAGGTGATAGGTATTCCATCCGGCATCGGACAGGCAAAGCATGTGCATACCATCCTTTCCGAACTTTGTGAAAGTGAAGATTTTGGGGCTCCTGAAGCATTTAAGACGGCCGTGATTCTTCCGGATGAAACGTTGCTTATTCCGGTATTAAATGCAATTCCCCAAAACATTAAGAAGATAAATGTTACCATGGGATATCCATTGGCCGGAACTCCGGTAGCCTCTTTGATGGACTATATACTGGCATTGCAAAAGAACATACGTTTCCAGGATGGAAAGGCTCTGTTTTACTTCCGGGATGTATTGTCTATTTTGAATCACCGGTATATTAATACGTCATCGCCGGATCTTGTAAGCGAATTGATCCGCACGATTACAGAGAATAATAAAGTATATATAGAGTCGGACGAGCTTAGCCGGAACAGCCTTCTTTCTATTCTGTTTTATCCTGTTGCCGGAACCGATGCATTCTCTGAATATATTATCCATATACTGGAAGAGCTGAATAAAGTATTGTCGTCTGATAATGACGACGAAAACGAAGGCGAATTTCAGCGGACCCACGATCTGGAGCAGGAATTTATCTTTCATTATTTCGCAACCGTAAACCGAATGCAGGAGGTGATGAAGGATGCCGGAATAGAAATGACGGTTAATACTTTCTACCGCCTGTTAAGAAGGCTTACCGATACGATAACGATTCCTTTTCATGGAGAACCTCTTTCGGGTTTACAGATTATGGGGGTGTTGGAAACGCGCGCATTGGATTTCGACCGGATCATCATTCTTTCAGTAAACGAGGGCATTTATCCAACCAGAAAAGGGGCAAACTCATTTATTCCATATAATTTACGTAAAGGATTCGGTTTGCCTACTTACGAACATCAGGATAGTGTTTGGGCCTATCATTTCTATCGTTTGATATATCGCTCAAAGCAGGTCAGCTTACTTTATGATACGCGGAGCAACGGTCTTCAAACCGGCGAAGTGAGCCGGTTTGTTTATCAACTTCGTTACCATTACGAAATGGACATCAAGCAAAGTCTGCTGGTATACAACGTTTCATCTTCTAAAACTCCGGCTATCTGTGTGCCTAAAACCCCAAAGGTGGCCGAATTGTTGGCTCAATACAAAAAGGGAGGAAGAAAAGCCATTTCCGCCAGTGCAGTAAATACCTATCTGGATTGTCCGTTAAAGTTTTATTTTACAGTCCTTGAAGGATTGGAAGAAGAGGAGGAGGTGAGTGAAACTATTGAAAGTAATGTGTTTGGTAGTTTGCTCCATAAAGTAATGGAGGTATTGTATGAACCCTTCAGAGGTAAGATGGTTACTGCAGATCTGCTTGATAAAATTGTGAAAGATAAAGAGTTGCTAACACAGACCATTGCTAAAGCTTTTGCCGAAATCTTCTTTAAATCGGCAACTGTTCGTCCCCTTTCCGGTCAGAACTTTCTGATCGGTGAAATGATTCGCAAATATGTAATCAAGGTCCTGGAGCGAGATAGTAAGCTAACTCCATTTATATATATTGAATCGGAAAAAAAAGTGTATGCCGAATTTGTTCTTAATCCGAATGAAACAATTCAACTTAAAGGTTTTATTGACCGTATAGATGAAGTTAAGGGAAGCCTCCGTATTATTGACTACAAGAGCGGAAGCGGTACATCTGTCTTTACAACGGTTGACAGTCTCTTTGACAAATCACTGAAAGACAGGCCTAAGGCTGTTATGCAGGTTTGTTTGTATTCGTGGATGTATGGATTGACAGAACCAACAAAAAGTATTCAACCCGGTATATATTATATGAGAAATCTGTTTTCTGATGCGTTTGACAGTGCGGTCTATCAGAAACCTGCCAAAGAGAAAATACCATTAAGTGAATTCGCCTCTATTCGGGATAACTTTGCGGAAGAACTGGGTAAATGCCTTCGCGAGATATTTGATTATACCATTCCTTTCCGGCAGACTGAAACTGAAAATGCCTGTATGTACTGTGCTTTTACCGGAATTTGTGGCAAATGATTGGTCATTTATCTTATAATTATGTATGTTTGCAGTTATAAATTAAAAAAAGAAAAAGGATGAAAGGAATTGTTTTGGCTGGAGGTTCGGGAACCCGTTTGTATCCTATTACAAAGGGTGTATCCAAGCAGTTACTGCCGATATATGATAAACCGATGGTTTATTATCCTGTTTCAGTGCTTATGTTGGCCGGTATTAGAGAAATTCTTATAATATCAACCCCCCAGGATTTACCTGGATTCAAGCGTTTGCTTGGAGATGGTTCTGATTTTGGCGTAAAATTCGAATATGCCGAACAACCTTCACCCGATGGCCTTGCCCAGGCATTTATCATTGGGGCAGATTTTATAGGCAACGACAGTGTTTGTCTGGTCTTAGGAGATAATATCTTCTATGGTCAAAGCTTTACGCGTATGCTTCAGAGTGCGGTTAAGGATGCAGAAGAAGCTAATAAAGCCACTGTATTTGGATATTACGTAAACGACCCTGAACGATACGGAGTGGCTGCCTTCGATAAAGATGGTAATGTTATCAGTATAGAAGAGAAGCCAGCTCATCCCAAATCGAACTATGCAGTAGTGGGACTTTATTTTTATCCGAATAAAGTTGTCGAGATCGCCCGTAACTGCAAACCCTCAGCAAGAGGAGAGCTTGAGATAACAACTGTTAATCAGGAATTCCTTGATCAGCAAATGCTTAAAGTGCAGTTGTTAGGTCGCGGATTTGCCTGGCTGGATACCGGCACGCACGATTCCCTTTTTGAAGCCTCTTCCTTTGTTGAAGTAATTGAAAAACGTCAGGGATTGAAAATTGCATGTCTGGAAGAGATCGCCTATAAAAATGGTTGGATAACCGATAAAAAACTTGAAGAGGTGGCTCAACCAATGAGAAAAAATCAATATGGTGATTATCTTTTAAAATTATTAGACAGAAATATACATTAAATTGTAAAATATTGATTATCTTTGTGAACTTTGAAGTTTTGACGTGATTGCCTAATTCTCTTTTTGCTAGGCTTTTATATGGTTTTAATTACTTAAAATTCATATTTAAGCATCAATTAAAACAAAATTGTATAAACAATTATAGGTTTAATTTGTTTTAATTAAGTAAAAGAGTTAATTTGGTTTTTTAATTTTTATATGAAATTAGGTAGTTGATTGTTTAATTAAAAGTTTAACAAAATGAAAACGAAAGTTTTTCTTCTAGCAATTTTTGCAGGTTTTGTATTGTCTTCTAATGCACAGGAATTTAAATCTCAGATTGGTTCCAGCAAAGAAGCCGGATACAAAACAGATTTTAAGAAAAATAAATTTGGTGACAACTGGTTTATTTCAATTGCAGGAGGCGCAAGTATGCTTCTAGGTGATCAAAATGATAATGCAGATTTTGCAAATCGCCTTAACTTTGCTCCTCAGGTGTCTTTTGGTAAATGGTTTAGTCCTTATTTAGGTTTCCGTACTCAGTTAAATGGTGGTTCCATTCACAGTTTTCAGAATAAACAACCATTTATGCATCACAACAAATATATCGCAGCTCATGTCGATTTGTTGTGGGATGTTACAAACTTTTGGGGAAAGTATGATGAAGCAAAAGGATTCCGTTTGATTCCATGGGTAGGTATGGGTTATGCCAATAGATTCAAACATGAAAGTGTAATTCGTTCTGAATCTCCTACACTTAATGCTGGTTTGTTAACAGCGATTCGTTTAAGCAATCGTGTTGACTTGAACTTCGAAGCTCAGGGTTCACTGCTTCAGGAGCATTTCAACCGTGTACAGGAAGGTCATACTTCGGATGGTATTCTTCAGCTTACTGCAGGTTTGACATTTAAGTTGGGTAAGTCTAACTTTGAAGTGCTTGAGCCAATGGATTATGCTTTGTTAAATGATTTGAACGGCCAGATTAACAACCTGCGTGCTGAAAATCAGGAATTGGCAAAACGTCCTAAATCTTGTCCTGAATGTCCGGAACCAGTTGCTCCTGTTGTAACAAACAATGTAGTAGACAACGTAGTTTATTTCCGTTTGAACAGTGCTAAGGTAGACAAGAATCAGCAGATTAATATCTACAACACTTCAGAGTTTGTTAAAGAATATGGTACAGCTGTAAAGGTTATCGGTTATGCCGACAAGAAGACAGGTACTTCAAACTACAACCTGAAGCTTTCTGAAAAACGTGCGAGAGCGGTTGCGAAAGAGTTGATGGACAAATACGGAATTTCTTCTGATAAGATTACAATTGAGTGGAAAGGTAGTGACGAACAACCTTACAACGAAAACAATTGGAACCGTGTTGTTATCATGAGAGCTGAAAAGTAATATAAATTGATAAATAGAATAAGAAGGTTGCACAATAATGTGCAACCTTTTTTGTTATATTAATATTACATTTTCTGTTTGAAGAACTGACTATTTTATGGAACTCAACAAAAAACAGGCATACCTGATTCAGTGGCTTATTGGCATGGGAGATTTGATTGTAGTCAATCTGGTCTTTTTTGTAACTCTGTATATAACACCTGAGTTTTTTGTACAACCCATCTTTTATAAGATCAGAGAGGTTGTTTTGTTGTTAAATTTCTGTTACCTGTTTTCCTTATCCTTTGCCCCATTGCAACTGCATGAGTCGGTCATCTTTATCGAAAAGATTGCGCAACGATCTTTTTTACTTATCACTATCCATCTGTTGCTTTTTATTACCTGTCTCTTATTCCTTAATCTGGGTGATTCACTCGCAACATTCCTTGTTATATATTACGTCGCATCGGTATTGATTTTCACAACCTGGCGGATAATGGTCCGGGTTCTGCTAAAGTTCTACAGACGTAAGGGGCATAATTCAAAAAAAGTAGTTATAGTTGGAGCCGGAAAGAATGGTCTGGACCTGTTTCAGGTAATGAAGAATGATTTAGCTTATGGTTTTGATGTGGCAGGTTTTTTTGATGATAATGTTTCTTTGCGTTATTCGCTACCTAATTATTTGGGAATGACTCACGAAGTGGAAGATTATGTGAGTGAGCACGAGGTAGATGAGATATATTGTACACTTCCCGGAACGCAAGATGCCAAAATCTTGAGAATGATGAATTTTGCGGAAAAGAATATGATCCGGTTTTACATAGTGCCCGAACTGTATAGAAATGTAAAAAAAAGTCTTGTACTTGAAATGATAGAGTCTATACCCTTGCTGACAGTGAGGAACGAACCACTCCAATTTGCCTATAACCGGGCTTTGAAAAGGTCTTTTGATATTGTTTTTTCTTTTCTGGTACTTATAACCCTTTTCCCTGTTCTATATATTATCATTGGAATTTGCATAAAATTATCCTCAAGGGGGCCTGTATTATTTAAACAGGTACGCACCGGTATGTATGGCCAGGATTTTTATTGTTATAAATTCCGTACAATGAAAGTGAATGCCGAGGCCGATTTGCTGCAGGCGGTAAAAGACGATCCCCGTAAAACCAAAGTCGGAGATTTCTTGCGCAGAACCAACCTGGATGAATTTCCTCAATTTATTAACGTATTGTTTGGCGATATGTCTGTAGTGGGTCCGCGTCCTCATATGCTCAAGCATACAGAGCTCTATTCTTTTCTAATAGATAAATATATGATACGTCATTTGGTTAAACCCGGTGTAACCGGTTGGGCGCAGGTGACAGGCTACAGAGGTGAAACCAAAACCCTCGAACAAATGGAAGGCCGTGTAAAAAGAGACGTATGGTATCTTGAAAACTGGAGCTTTTTCTTAGATCTTAAGATTATTGTACTTACCGTAGTTAACATGTTTAAAGGCGAAAAAAACGCCTATTGATTTATTTGCTGCACACTTTTTGAGTATTTGTGTAACTGCATTCCGATTTTGTTATATCTTTGCAGCCGATGGGAAGAATTCTGGCTATAGATTATGGGCGCAAAAGAAGTGGATTGGCTGTTACAGATACATTACAGCTTATAGCCACGGGGTTGACTACCGTTCCGAGTGGTGAGTTGGTGAAGTATCTTTCCGACTATGTCTCGAAGGAACCCGTAGATTTATTTGTTGTAGGATTGCCTAAGCAGATGAACAATGAGCTGTCGGAAAATATGATACATATTGAAGCTTTTGTAAAACATCTCAAAAGAATTATTCCAACTATTCCCGTTGTGTTTTCGGATGAACGCTTTACATCCGTACTGGCTCACAGAGCCATGCTGGAAGGTGGCTTAAAAAAGAAAAAAAGACAAGATAAAGGCTTGGTTGATGAAATTAGTGCTGTAATTATCTTGCAAGATTATTTAGAAAGTAACAAATATCAGTTTAAGTTATGATTTTACCCGTATTTTTATATGGACAGGCCGTGTTACGTCAGAAGGCCGAAGATGTTGCAAAAGATTATCCTGAAATTAAAAAACTAGTCGCCGATATGTATGATACGATGTATCATGCGGATGGGGTTGGACTGGCTGCTCCTCAGATAGGTTTGTCAATACGTCTGCTTGTTATTGATGCAAATGTATTGGGTGATGATTTCCCGGAATGCGTAGGTTTTAAAAGAACGATGATTAATCCGGATATTATTGAAAGGAGTGAAGAGGAGATTCTTTTAGAAGAAGGCTGCCTTAGTATTCCGGGTATAAGTGAAAAAGTATCCAGAGCCAAAGTTATAAAGGTGAAATATCTGGATGAAAACTTTGTTGAACACGAGGAAACCATAGACGGTTTTGCTGCCCGCGTAGTGCAGCACGAGTGCGAACATTTGGAAGGTAAAGTTTTTATTGACAATATATCGGCCATACGCCGTCAATTAAATAAAGGAAAAATCAATAGTATTCTCAAAGGAACAGTAAAATGTTCTTACAGAGCTAAAGCTGTTGGTAAATAAATGTTTCATTTAATTTATTAATATGACATCATTAAGTAAAAACATTCAGGATCTTCGGGAACGTAAAGCTCTTGTAGAGATGGGTGGTGGTGAAGCTGCGATTGAAAAGCAGGTTGCGATGGGTAAATTAACCGCTCGCGAACGAATCATTACCTTATTGGATAAGAATTCTTTTCATGAATACGACTTGTTCGTTGACCATGACGGCCGTGATTTTGGCATGGAAAATAAAGTGTTGCATGGAGATGGAGTAATTACCGGTACCGGTACCATTTTTGGCGCACCTATTTGTATCTACGCTCAGGACTTTACAGTTGCAGGTGGATCTTTAGGATTAAAGCACGCACGTAAGATCACTAAAATCATGGATCACGCCTTGAAAATGAAGTGCCCAATCATTGGAATCAATGACTCGGGTGGTGCTCGTATTCAGGAAGGGGTAGGGGCTTTGGCTGGCTACGGAGAAATTTTTTATCGCAATACAATCTGTTCGGGGGTAATTCCTCAGATTTCTTTAATCTTAGGCCCATGTGCCGGAGGTGCAGTATATTCTCCAGCATTAACAGACTTCGTATTTGTGGTAGAAAATATTTCAAAGATGTTTATTACCGGTCCGAATGTAATTAAAACAGTTTTAGGCGAAGATATTTCAATGGAGGACCTTGGCGGTGCCCGCGTACATGCCGAAATTACAGGTAATGCCCATTTTTATGCACAGAGCGAGCTTGAATGTTTTGACCAAATCAAGAAACTGGTAAGCCTTATTCCATGGAATAACATGGAACGTGCAAAATCTATCGAACCAAAAGAACCTTCTGCAAAATTAAACATCGAACAGGTTGTTCCTGCAGATCCTAAGAAACCTTATGATGTACGCGATGTTATTAAGTGTATTGTTGACGACTCTGACTTCCTTGAAATTCAGGAGCTTTGGGCTGCAAACATTGTAATAGGATTTGGTCGTATGGGTGGCGAAACAGTTGGTTTCGTAGCTAATCAGCCTATGGTGTTGGCCGGTGTGCTTGATTGCGACAGCTCAGACAAGGCTGCTCGTTTTATCCGCTTCTGCGATGCCTTTAATATTCCTATTATTACACTTGAAGATATGCCAGGTTATCTGCCTGGAGTTGACCAGGAGCATGCAGGTGTGATTCGTCACGGTGCTAAGGTATTGTATGCTTATTCTGAAGCTACTGTTCCTAAGGTTACCGTAATCTTGCGTAAAGCATATGGTGGTGGTTACATTGCCATGAATTCACGTCACCTTGGTGCCGACTTTATGTTTGCATGGCCAAGTGCCGAGATTGCCGTAATGGGTCCGGAAGGTGCTGCCAATATAATTTTCAGAAAAGAGATTATGGAAGCAGAAGACCAGGATGCAATGCGTCAGGAAAAAGTGAAAGAGTATATTGAGAAGTTTGCCAATCCATATGTGGCGGCATCCAAAGGCTTTATTGACTCTGTAATTGAGCCAAAGGAAACACGTTCGTTGCTACTACATGCATTGAAACTGTCTGTATTGAAGAGCGAAGACCGTCCTGCAAAAAAACACGGAATACCTCCGTTCTGATCAATAAATATAAGAGCTGGCCTGTTGCCGGCTCTTATGAAATATATCTTTCATTAAACTGAATAAAATGGAAAAGAATGAATATGTTGATTTTGTAGTTACAGCACGTAAATACAAAACATTATTAACAAATAAATATTTAGCTCGCGAAGTTTGGCAGAAGCCTTTTCCGGGTGATGTTATTTCTAAACTTCCAGGAACCATTATTCGTGTAGATGTAGAGCAGGGACAAGAGGTTAAAGCCGGCGAATTGCTTCTAATACATGAAGCTATGAAAATGCAAAATCGAATAGTTGCTCCAGTGTCTGGTGTTATCATTGAGATGCATGTTCAGGAAGGAGAAAAAATCAGTAAGAATCATTTGATGCTAAAAATAGAACCTAAGTGAGATAAATTACTTATTTTTGCCTTTCAAACTTATGCAATTTAGGATGAAAAAGGCAATACTGTTTTTACTGATACAATTATGTTCACTTTCGCTGGTCGCTCAGATAAATACTGACAGGGTACTTGCTATTGGGAGGAATGCATTATATTTTGAAGATTATGTACTTTCTATTCAATATTTTAATCAGGTTATCAGATCGAAGCCCTGGTTGGCAGAACCCTATTTTTACAGGGCGATAGCGAAAGTGAATTTAGATGATTTCAAGGGGGCCGAAGAAGACTGTACTTTATGTCTTGAGCGGAACCCTTTTTTAGTACAGGCCTACTACTGCCGGGGTATTGCAAGGCAAAGTCAGGATAATTACGAAGGTGCCATTGCCGATTATACAAAAGGACTTGAGTTTAAGCCCGAAGACCGTCAGATGCTTGTTAACAAGGCGGTTGCAAATATTCAGATGAAAAACTTCAAGGCTGCTGAGACTGAATTCGATAAACTTATGAAGCTCTTCCCTAAATATACGGTAAACTACCTGACCCGTGGTGCTATGTATCTTGAAAAGGGCGATTCTATCAAAGCGTTGGCCGACTATAATAAAGCCATTGAGCTTGATCCCTACTATGCCCAGGCTTATGGCAACAGAGCGTTGTTGCATTATCAGATGAATAAACTTCCGCAGGCCTTGGATGATCTAAACGAAGCTATCCGTCTCGAAACCAGAGAAGGGGGATATTATATAAACCGTGGATTGGTGAAATACCAGCTGAATGACCTCAGAGGGGCCATGGCCGACTATGATCAGGTGATCTGGATGGATAGTCAGAATCTGATTGCCCGTTTTAACCGGGGATTACTCCGCTTCCAGGTTGGAGATAACAACCGGGCAATCGAAGACTTTGATGTAGTAATTGAACTGGAGCCCGATAACTATATGGCATATTACAACCGGGCCTTGTTGTTTATGGAAACGGGTAATTATAGGGGAGCTATAGCCGACTTTAATGTTGTGTTGGAGCAATATCCAAACTTTCTGCCGGGTTATTACAGCCGATCAGAGGCAAAACGCAAGTTAAGGGATGAGAAGGGGGCCGATAGAGATTATTGGACAGCCTTTGAAATGGAGCAGAAGATGAAGAAAGACAAATCGGCTGCCAAACCAAACAACGCTGCAGTGGCACAGAATGGTTCAGGTACGCAGACCGATAACGAAGAAAATACCCGCGAAAAATCGGATAAAAATATAAATAAGTTCAACAGACTTGTAGTATACGACAAAGAAGAGGAGCGCAAGAGCAAGTATCAGAGCGAAGTTCGAGGTCGTGTTCAGGACCGCCATGTACGTGTAGACCTGGAGCCGCTGTTCGTTCTTACATACTATGAAAAGGCAGAGCAGGTAAAGAAGATCGTGTATTACGACAAGATGATCGAGTCTTATAATTCAAAAATGCTGCTTCCAAGGAAATTGCTTGTTACAAATGAAGAGGCAGCCCTTACCGAAGCGCAGATTGGAATGCATTTTGCATCCATTAACGACTACTCTGCCAAGCTGGCCGCAAATCCGAATCTTGCCAATGCATACTTTGGCAGAGCGCTTGATTATATGCTGGTGCAGGACTTTGCCGAAGCAATTGAAGACTTTAACAAAGTGATCGAACTGGATCCCTCTTTTGCCATGGCCTATTTTAACAGAGCAGTTGTCCGTTACAAGCGTCTCGAATACGAGCTTTCGCAGACGGACACCTACAGCAGTCAGGAGCAAAATAACAGTCTTAACCTCAGTACAGCCTCTAAACAGCAGAGCCTCGTCGCACCATCGGCCGATGCTTCAACGGCTAAGTTGAAAGATAACAAACGTGCTTACGAACATGAACTGATCGTCCGCGACTATGATAAAGTTATCCAACTTAATCCGGGTTATGTATATGCCTATTTCAACAGGGGTAACCTGCGGTGTGTACAGCGCGATTTCAGAGCCGCTATCGAAGACTATAATGAAGCTATAAGACGTGATCCGGAATTTGCGGAAGCCTATTTTAACAGAGGACTTACGCGATTGTCTTTAGGAGATACCGATCGGGGTATTGCCGACTTGAGTAAGGCTGGCGAACTTGGAATTATAAATTCGTATAGCATTATAAAGCGCATGACAAGTAACCAGTAAATCCGTTGTTTGATAATAAGATGTTCCAATTTTAATTTTATTACAGTTGGATAATGAAGATTTTAGGTAAATAGTTAATAATTTAAAAAAAGAATGCTACCTTTGCATCCTAGTTTGAAAATGAATGTGCAGAATATGATAAAGATTACATTTCCGGATGATTCCGTAAGAGAATATGCTGAAGGAACAACTGCGATGCAAATTGCAGAAAGCATCAGTTCCCGTTTGGCACAGGATGTGTTGGCTGCCAGCGTTAATGGAGAGATATGGGATTTAACGAGACCTATTACTTCGGATTCGGCAGTTAAATTGTTTAAGTGGGATGACGCAGAAGGAAAGCATGCTTTCTGGCATTCCAGTGCTCACCTTATGGCCGAAGCGCTTCAGGAGCTGTTTCCCGGTACCAAGTTTGGTATAGGCCCGGCGATAGAGAACGGATTTTACTATGATGTAGATCCTGAAACGCCAATAAAAGATAGCGATTTTCCGGCTATCGAAGCTAAAATGCTGGAATTGGTTGCGCGCAAGGAGAGTATTAAAAGAGAAAGTATCTCCAAAGAAGATGCCATCAAAATGTTTGGCGATCGGGGAGAAACCTATAAAACAGAGCTGATCGGCGAATTGGCAGACGGTACGATTACCACCTACACGCAAGGTAACTTTACCGACTTGTGTCGCGGACCGCATTTACCAAACACGTCTTACATTAAGGCTGTTAAGATATTGAGCGTTGCCGGTGCCTATTGGAGAGGCGACGAAAAACGTAAACAGCTGGTTCGTCTCTACGGTATCACCTTCCCTAAGAAGAAGATGCTTGATGAGTATCTGGCTCTATTGGAAGAGGCTAAGAAACGTGACCACCGTAAGTTGGGTAAAGAACTTGAATTGTTTACCTTCTCTCAGGCAGTTGGACAGGGATTACCTTTGTGGTTGCCCCGTGGAACGCAATTACGTATGCGCCTGGAAGACTTCCTGAAACGTATTCAGAAGCGTTATGGTTATCAGCAGGTAATTACTCCGCATATCGGACAGAAGGAATTATATATTACCTCTGGTCACTATGCCAAATATGGAAAAGATTCATTCCAGCCTATCCATACACCGCAGGATGGCGAAGAGTTCTTGCTAAAGCCAATGAACTGTCCGCATCACTGCGAAATTTTCAAAGCATTTCCGCGTTCTTACAAGGATCTGCCTATTCGTTTTGCAGAGTTCGGTACGGTATACCGTTACGAGCAAAGCGGCGAGTTGCATGGATTGACTCGGGTTCGTGGATTTACGCAGGATGATGCCCACCTGTTTTGCCGTCCGGATCAGCTGAAGGATGAGTTCCTGAAAGTGATGGATATTATATTCATAATTTTCAAAGCACTCGACTTCGAGAATTTTGAAGCACAGATTTCATTGAGAGATCCGAATAATAAAGAAAAATATATCGGTTCTGACGAGAACTGGGACAAAGCAGAACGAGCTATTGTTGAAGCATGTCAGGAAAAGGGTCTTAAGGCTAAAGTAGAACTTGGCGAAGCTGCATTCTACGGACCAAAGCTCGACTTTATGGTTAAAGACGCCATTGGCCGTCGCTGGCAGCTTGGAACGATTCAGGTTGACTATAACCTGCCCGAGCGCTTTGAACTAGAATATACCGGAGATGATAACAAGAAACACCGTCCTGTTATGATTCACCGTGCTCCGTTCGGTTCTATGGAACGATTTGTTGCAGTTCTTATCGAGCACACCGGAGGTAAATTCCCCTTGTGGCTTACACCAGACCAGGTGGTAATCATGCCTATCAGCGAGAAGTTCAACGAATATGCATACAAGGTATCTTCAATACTCGAAGATCAGGATATAAGAGTCCTTGTTGATGATAGAAATGAGAAAATTGGCCGTAAGATACGTGACAATGAATTGAAGCGCATCCCATATATGCTGGTTGTGGGAGAGAAAGAAGCAGAAAATGATGAAGTTTCTGTAAGAAAACAGGGCGAAGGTGATAAAGGTTCGATGAATATTACTACCTTTGCATCGCTTTTGAATGCAGAAGTGGAAGAAATGATGAACCACTGGCAAAAGAAAGAAGGTAAATAACTAATAAGGAGGAGAATAAATCTTTTTGAATGAAGAATGACAATCTGAAAGAACAGTATCGAATTAACGAACGTATCCGTGTACGTGAGGTTCGTTTAGTGGGTGATAACGTAGAACAAGGGGTTTTCCCTACATCACAGGCATTGCGAATTGCTGAAGACTTGGGACTTGATCTTGTTGAAATTTCGCCAAATGCTGCCCCCCCCGTTTGTAAAGTAACCGATTATCAGAAATTTCTCTATCAGCAAAAAAAGCGTCAGAAAGAGCAGAAGGCTAAATCTGTTAAAGTGGTGGTAAAAGAAATTCGTTTCGGACCTCAGACAGATGACCATGATTATGACTTTAAATTAAAGCATGCTAAAGGGTTCCTTGAAGAAGGAGCTAAGGTTAAAGCTTATGTTTTCTTTAAGGGAAGATCGATCCTTTTCAAAGAGCAGGGAGAAGTTTTGCTTCTGAGATTTGCCAATGATTTGGAAGATTATGGTAAGGTTGAACAGCTTCCGGTGTTGGAAGGCAAGCGTATGATTATTATGCTTACTCCCAAGAAAGCTCCGGTTCCACAGCCGCAAAAGCCACCTCAGTCTGCAGCTCCGGTTAAAAAGGTTATTGTAACACCTAAACCAAAGCCTGTCTCTGAAGAGAATAACGAAAATGAATAAAAACGTTTGAAAGAACGTTTATTAGTTAATAATTAAAATAAATTGGAAAATGCCTAAGATGAAGACTAATTCCGGTGCCAAAAAGAGGTTCGCCCTTACCGGATCAGGTAAAATCAAAAGAAAACACGCTTTTAAAAGTCATATTTTGACTAAAAAGACTACGAAGCGCAAAAGAAACCTTACACACATTGGTCTTGTAGACAAAGTGGATGTAAACAACGTTAAGCAGTTGCTTTGCCTTAAGTAATCTTAATTAACAGCGAGTTTTAAACAACGATTTTTATTAACCGAGTGCATTAGCAAATTAAAGTTCATCGAAAGATGGCGCTAACATTCAAAACAGATTAGAATTATGCCTAGATCAGTAAATCATGTTGCTTCAAGAGCAAAAAGAAAAAGGATTTTAAAACTTACCAGAGGTTATTATGGTGCAAGAAAAAACGTTTGGACCGTAGCAAAAAACACCTGGGAAAAAGGTTTGACTTATGCTTTCCGTGACCGCCGTAACAAGAAACGTAACTTCCGCGCATTGTGGATTCAACGTATCAACGCAGCTGCACGTTTGGAAGGTATGTCTTACTCACGTTTGATGGGAGCTTTACACGCTGCCGGAATCGAAATGAACCGTAAGGTATTAGCCGATTTGGCTGTAAATCACCCAGAAGCCTTCAAAGCTATCGTAGCAAAGGTTAAGTAAGTTTTTTATTAACAATATTAAATATCGTGAGCAATGTATATTGTCTCACGATATTTTTTTTGTACATAGGTGAGCTTCTTCCAGTACAGAATTAACATTCAGGTTTTAAACATCCTATCCCTTATTATATCCTGCTTATTTATTGCTGACTTATTTTCGAGGACTGGCTTGTGTACTTCCCTTAAGCATACGGGGGCCTATTTGTTTCATAACGATAAATTATCTCTGTTGTAACTATAAACTATTATCTTTATAACTATGAACTATTCGTTTGACATATGTTGAACGCAAGTTATCCAATTGTTTACTTTGCGTTCAACATATGACAAACGCAAGATGCACAATTGGCAAACGAATAGATCTTCGTATTCAAAATATTAGATCATAATAGGGAATGTAGTATGTTATAAGGATGATAGGTTTAGTTTAGTTAAGGGTTGGTGTGGGCTATAAATGGATTTACCATGCCATATAATTAGTTTATAGATAAAATAAGAAAAGTGAGTATATTAATGGATGAAGAAGCATGTATCTCAACTAAATGAGAGATGAAGAAAGTGTACAGGGGAGATAAAAAAAGCGGAAACCGTTTAAGATTTCCGCTTTGATATATTAAAGAAAGCCGCACTGAAGATATGAATAAACTCCGTGTGACAGGTTTTGAGTGCTTCGCCGTCTTTGTAATCCGCTGTGCGATGCATGCCCCGAAGGGTGCGGCCCGCCATTGACAACGAGAGCTTGTCTCGGAATTAAAAATACTGATGAGTTTGCCAATCGAACAAGTGCGGCTTAACTCATTTTCTGTACAACAAAGATAGAAAATGTAATTGGAATAGCCAAATTTTTTAGTCTAAAAATCGTTGCTAAAACCATAAATCTACCTTTAAAAATCATTGCATTTACAAATAACCATCCGGATGTTGGTTGTCCTCGTGCGTTGCAATTAAGCAGTTATTTTATACTTAATTTGGGGGACATCTTCAAACAACTCAGGACTATAAAGAAATACGAAATATGTTTATCCTGCGTTAAAATATTTTCTTATAAATATGACAATAAGGTGTATCTTCTTTTTTATCGTAATAATGTTGATGATAGTCTTCTGCTACCCAAAATTTACAGGCGGGCTCTAATGCGGTAGCGACCTTGTGCCCCATATTCGATAAAATAGCAATATACTTTTCTGCTGTTTCTTTCTGTTTTTCGTCTGTATAGAAAATTACAGATCTGTATTGCGTGCCTATGTCGGGACCCTGACCGCCAACTTGTGTAAAGTCGTGTGTCTCAAAATATAATTCCAATACCTTGTCGAATGAGATCTCTTCCGGATCAAAATTCACTTCCACTGTTTCCACATGCCCGGTAAGTCCGGTTTTAACTTCGGGATAGGTAGGGTTTTCAAGTTCGCCGCCCATATAACCAACAAAGGTAGACGTAACGCCAAATGCTTTGTTCAGATGATATTGAGTTCCCCAAAAACAACCTGAAGCCAAATACGCTTTTTCATTTTTTTTGTTTGCAGATTCCATCATTATATAAAATTTGGATAAATTATTTATCTTTGCACAAATGTACTAAATTTAATGGAGAAAAATCAACACCTAAATCCCTTTCAAAAAACTGTTGTAGGGGTTCAATTCTTGTTCGTGGCTTTTGGTGCCACAGTCTTAGTGCCGCTTCTCGTTGGGTTAGATCCCTCTACTGCGCTCTTTACCGCAGGACTTGGCACACTTATCTTTCATTTAGTTACCAAAGGTAAAGTTCCGGTTTTTTTAGGAAGTAGTTTTGCATTCATCGCGCCTATTTTGAAGGCGACCGAATTGTACGGCCTTCCGGGAACATTATCCGGATTTGTAGCTGTGGGTGCCGTTTATGGAATAATGAGTTTGCTTATCAAATGGCGTGGAATTAGTTTTATTCACCGGCTTTTTCCTCCGGTAGTGGTAGGTCCTGTAATTATTCTTATCGGTTTATCTTTGGCTGGAACCGGAGTAAACATGGCTAAGGATAACTGGATTCTGGCTCTGGTTGCTTTATTTACGGCAGTATGTGTTACAATGCTGGGTAAGGGTTTGCTTAAGCTTATTCCTATTTTTTCAGGAATAATTGTTGGCTATGTAGTAGGTCTGCTGTTTTTTGACATTGATTTGGCACCGGTAGCTGCTGCACCCTGGTTTTCGTTACCTCAATTTGTAACTCCACATTTTTCTTTGGAAGCAGTTCTGTTTTTAGCCCCGGTTGCCATCGCTCCGGTGATTGAACATGTGGGTGATATTTATGCGGTAAATTCGGTTACAGGAAAAGATTTTGTGAAAGATCCTGGATTGCATCGTACCATGTTGGGTGATGGATTGGCTTGTGCTGCGGCCGGTATCATCGGAGGACCTCCCGTAACTACCTATTCGGAAGTAACAGGAGCTATTTCTCTTACCAAAATTACAGATCCTGTTGTTATTCGTATTGCTGCGGTTGCAGGTATCTTGTTTTCAGTTTTTGGAAAGGTAAGTGCATTGTTAAAAACTATTCCTGCACCAGTGTTGGGTGGAATTATGATGCTGTTGTTCGGAACGATTGCTTCGGTTGGTATCAATAACCTGATCAGAAATAAAACAGATTTGGGTAATACCCGTAACCTGATTATTTCGTCGTTGATTCTTACCTTCGGTATCGGCGGTGCAGTATTTCAGTTTGGCGAATTTACCATTGCAGGAATTGGTTTAGCTTCATTGATCGGTGTTATTCTGAATTTGGTCTTGCCTAACCATACTAAAGTGGCTCACGAATAATGTGTATTATTTAATGAGGCATCATTCCTTTTAATGATTTCAATCAGTCCCGGTCTGGTCTGCGTACACATTTAGACCAACCTGAGGCTGTTTATCATACTATATACCGGTTGTTAGTTTCGGAAAGTTCTGCAAACTATCAATCGGTATAATTGTTTTACGTTGCAACATCTACGAATCCTTATTTGGTGTGCACACATTTTAAATAAGAAGTTACTTCCAAACAGTCAAACGCAACCTTATCCGATCACTTTAACATAAAAAGGCTCCCATTTTATTGATACTTTTTCAATCATCACAAGAATTAATAAAGTATTTTATGTAAGTTTGCAGTATCGTTTGTAAAAGAAAACAATTATACATATTTATACCTTTATGTACAGAAACAGAACATGTGGAGAATTACGCCTTGCCAATGAAGGGGAAGTCGTAATTTTGGCCGGCTGGGTCCAGAAAACCCGTAAAATGGGAGGGATGACCTTTGTCGATATTCGTGACCGTTATGGTATTACGCAGCTGGTGTTTAATCAGGAAACAAATGCCGATCTTTGTGAAAAGGCAAATAAACTGGGACGCGAATTTGTAATTCAGGCAACCGGAACAGTAAAAGAGCGTTCAAGTAAAAATATGAATATTCCAACAGGCGAGATCGAAATCATTGTTTCGGACTTAAACGTCTTGAATAGCTCGGTTACACCTCCGTTTACGATTGAGGATGACACGGATGGCGGAGACGACCTGCGTATGAAGTATCGTTACCTGGACTTGCGTCGTTCTTCTGTACGTGCCAACCTGGAGCTTCGTCATAAGATGACCATTGCCGTGCGTCAGTATCTTGACCAACAGAATTTCCTGGAAGTGGAAACTCCGGTGCTTATTAAATCGACTCCCGAAGGTGCACGCGACTTTGTTGTTCCTTCGCGTATGAATGCCGGACAGTTTTATGCACTGCCACAGTCGCCTCAAACCTTTAAGCAATTGCTGATGGTTTCGGGATTTGACCGTTACTTCCAGATTGTGAAGTGTTTCCGTGATGAAGACCTTCGTGCCGACCGCCAGCCTGAGTTTACTCAGATTGACTGCGAAATGAGTTTTGTAGAACAGGAAGATATTCTTTCATTATTTGAAGGAATGGCCAAATATTTGTTTAAAACCATCCGTGGTATAGAATATAAAGAATCGTTTGCACGTATTACCTGGCACGATGCCATGAAGTATTATGGAAGCGACAAACCGGACCTTCGCTTTGATATGAAGTTTGTAGAATTAATGGACATCATGCAAGGTAAAGGGTTCTCTGTTTTTGATAATGCAGCCTATGTAGGAGGTATTTGCGCAGAAGGTGCGGCATCTTATACCCGTAAGCAGCTGGATGCCCTTACCGATTTTGTTAAACGTCCGCAGGTTGGAGCCAAAGGAATGGTTTATGCACGCGTAGAAGCAGATGGAACTGTTAAATCGAGTGTGGATAAATTCTATACCCAGGAAACGTTGCAGGAGATGAAAGCAGCCTTTAATGCTAAACCGGGCGACTTGATTCTTATCCTTTCTGGAGATGATGTAATGAAAACACGTAAGCAATTGTGTGAATTACGTCTCGAAATGGGAAATCAACTGGGACTGCGTGACAAAAATAATTTTGTATGTTTATGGGTTGTGGACTTCCCCTTGTTTGAGTGGGACGAAGAAACTAAGCGTTTCTATGCAATGCACCATCCATTTACGTCGCCAAAGCCGGAAGATATTCCGCTGTTGGATACTAACCCCGGAGAAGTTCGCGCCAATGCCTATGATATGGTTATCAATGGTGTCGAAGTGGGAGGTGGATCTATTCGTATTCATGACAGTGCCTTGCAGCAGAAGATGTTTAAATTACTTGGATTTACAGACGAGAAAGCTCAGGAACAATTTGGCTTCCTGATGAATGCATTTAAATATGGTGCTCCTCCTCATGGTGGATTGGCTTATGGTCTGGATCGTTGGGTTTCTTTGTTTGCCGGTCTCGATTCGATCAGAGATTGTATTGCATTCCCGAAAAACAACTCGGGACGCGATGTTATGATTGATGCACCTGCACCAATTGATATCGAACAGCTGGAAGAGTTGAATCTGGTAGTAGACATAAAGGAATAAGATGGTACGTGTAAGAGATATACTGAAAGAAATAGAACAGTATGCTCCGCTGCCATTACAAGAAGACTTTGATAATGCCGGTGTGCAGGTTGGAGATATTAACCAACCTGCAACCGGTGTGCTTTTTTGTGTAGATGTTACCGAAGAGGTTATTGATGAAGCCCTCGAATTGGATTGTAATCTTATTATTTCGCACCATCCGCTGGCCTTTAAGCCCTTTAAATCGTTGACCGGTTCTACCTATATCGAACGATGTATGATAAAGGCCTGTAAACATGATCTGGTGATTTATGCAGCGCATACCAACCTGGATAATGCCACGGGAGGAGTGAACTATAAACTGGCCGAAATGATAGGGTTGCAAAATGTGCGTATATTAAGTCCCCTGAAGTCTTCCTTGCTTAAACTGGTTACATTCGTACCCGCGTCGCATGCCGAAGCGGTAAGGCAGGCATTGTTCAATGCAGGGGCAGGTTGTATCGGCAATTACGATTCATGCAGCTTCAATGTGAGTGGAGAGGGTAGTTTCAGAGCAAAAGAGGGTGCTAATCCTTTCTGCGGAGATATAGGCGACCTGCATACAGAACCCGAAGTACGTATTGAAACAGTGCTTCCCGTAAGTATGAAAAGTGCAGTGATAAAGTCGCTGATGTCTGTTCATCCCTACGAAGAGCCTGCATACGATTTGTATCCGCTGGCAAATAACTGGACACAGGCAGGTTCCGGTGTAGTAGGAGAGTTGCCCGAAAGTGAAGATGAACAGAGCTTTTTACTACGGATTAAAAATATATTCCATTTAAAAAGCTTGACGCATTCTCCTTTTACAGGTAAAAATATACGTGAAGTTGCTATTTGCGGTGGAAGCGGAGCATTCCTGATAAAAGATGCCATAGCTTATGGCGCCGATGTATTTATTACGGGCGAAGCGAAGTATAACGACTATTATAATGTGGAAGATCGGATATTATTGGCTGTAATTGGTCATTATGAGTCGGAAGAATGTACAAAAGAGATATTCTATACAATAATATCAAAAAAATTTCCTACCTTTGCCCTGCATTTTTCGAATGTTAATTCAAACCCGGTAAAATATTTATAGAATGGCTACAGAGAAACAATCAGCTGAAAAAGAAGTTACAGTTGAAGAAAAGCTTTCCAGGCTGTATCAACTTCAGACGATGGTGACTGAGATCGATAAGATCAAGACGCTTCGTGGTGAACTGCCTTTGGAAGTTCAGGATTTAGAGGATGAGATAGCAGGTCTTGAAACTCGTCTTCAAAATTATCAGTCTGAAATTAAGTACTTCGAGACTTCTGTTGTAGAACAAAAGAACAAGATTGCTGATTCAACCGGACTGATTGAAAAGTATAAATCGCAGTTGGATAACGTACGTAATAACCGCGAATTCGATAATCTTTCGAAAGAAATTGAATTCCAGGGACTGGAAATTGAATTCTCTGAAAAGAAAATTCGTGAGTTCAGTGCTGCTGCAGTTGCGAAAAGAGAGGAAATCGCCCAGATTACCGAGACATTGGATGGACGTAAGGCCGACCTTGCTCAAAAACAAGGGGAATTGGAAGAGATTGTTTCTGAAACCAAACAGGAGGAAGAAAAACTTAGAGAAAAGGCCAAAAAGCTTGAAGCTTCCATCGAACCTCGTTTATTATCGGCATTTAAACGTATCCGTAAAGGTGCACGCAACGGTTTGGCTGTTGTTTATATCCAGCGTGATGCATGTGGTGGTTGCTTTAATAAAATACCGCCCCAGAAGCAGATGGACATCAAACTTCGTAAGAAAATCATTGTTTGCGAATATTGTGGTCGTATTATGATCGACCCGGAATTGGCAGGCGTAGAAGTATAAACAATTACCGAAGCATACAGATAGGGATACGCAAAACGTATCCCTATGTTGTTTTATGAAGGAACAAATACAGCAATACATTATTCAGCACCAATTGCTATCCGGAGAAAAGCCGGTTGTAGTTGGAATAAGTGGCGGAGCAGATTCTGTTGCTTTGCTTCATATACTTGTATCCTTAGGATATAAATGCATTGCAGCTCATTGTAATTTTAATTTGCGTGGAGACGAATCCTTCAGAGACGAGCAAATTACGATCGATTTTACCAAACGGTTACAGGTTCCTTTATGTAAAATATCCTTCGAAACCAATAAATATGCACAGGAGAACAGACTTTCTGTAGAAATGGCTGCCCGAGAACTGCGGTATAGATGGTTTGAAGAGCTTCTTAATACATACGATGCCGATGCGGTTGCCGTGGCTCACCATCGGGATGATAGTGTGGAGACACTGCTTATTAATCTGACAAGGGGTAGCGGGATTACAGGTTTAACGGGTATTAAACCTAAAAATGGGAATGTAGTACGTCCATTGCTGTGTGTATCCAGAGAGGATATTTATGCTTATATAGAAAATAACGGTTTGGAATATGTAACAGACAGTTCCAATAGTTCTGATATATATACGCGTAACTTTATCCGGTTGAAAGTAATTCCCTTATTGGAAGAGATCAATCCGTCTGTTAAAGCTTCTTTGGCCCGAACGGCAAATCATTTGTACGATGCTTCGCTGATTTATAATCACTCGATTGAAGAAGCCAGAAAAGTAATAATCCAAAACAACCGATTGTCTATTTCTGTTTTATTATCGTTCCCAGCACCGGCAACCATTCTGTATGAAATGCTTAAACCCTATGGGTTTAGCCGAACAGTCTGCGAATCTATCTTTACTGTACTTGATAAAGATTCCGGGAAAATCTTTTATTCATCCACGCACCGCCTGCTTAAAGATCGTTCCGATTTGCTGATTGATGTTCTGTCGGGAGAGGATAACAGAGCTTATCTGATTAACCTGGAAGATGATAATGTAGATTTGCCCGTTGAACTTAAACCTGAGATAGTTGTTATTAAAGAAGACTACCAGATCGAAAAAGATAAAAAGTTTGCTTATTTTGATTTTGATAAATTATCTTTTCCACTCGTTTTAAGACATTGGCAAGAGGGAGATTGGTTTGTTCCATTCGGAATGAAAGGAAAGAAAAAAATTAGCGACTATTTTAGTGATAAGAAATTTTCGCTGTTCGATAAAGAGAAAACATGGCTTTTATGCAGTGGACAAGATGTAATCTGGATTGTTGGTGAACGTACAGATAACAGGTATCGCATTGAAAAAACAACAAAAAGAGTTTTAAAACTAAAATTTATCGATTGAAATTACTAAATGTGAAAACTATTTAGTAAATTTGCACAGTTTTACTACACAGATATGTTTTCGGTACATCAAATCGAGTAAACAGTCCGGTATTATTCAAAATGATTTTATTACCAAATTTATAATGATACAATGATGACGTTGTGCACGCATCGTAATGATGAGCATGTTGTGCGCCGTTGATATTATTCCTACGCAATATGCAAAAATATAACATTCTAGAACTAAATGAAAAACTCCTGACGGAATTGCAATCAATTGCCTCAGAGTTAGGTATCAAGAAAGCCGAATCTTTAAAGAAAGAAGAGCTTGTCTATCGAATTCTTGATGAGCAGGCTATTTCATATGCAGGTATTCAGGCAGAAAAAGAAAAAGAAAAAGAGGCTAAAAAAGCCGAAAAACAACAAGCAAAAGCAAAAGCTCCTCAGGCTAAATCAGCAGCACCCAAGGCAAAGAGCCCTAAACCTAATACAGATAAAGAGCCAAATGTCAAGCAAGTTGCTGTAAAAGAAACAAAATCAACCTTAGCTCCTCCGGTATTGAAATCTGCTGCAGAGACGAAAGCAGTACCAGAGGTAAAAGCTCAGGAGGTTAAGCCTGTGGTAGTTGAAACACCTGCTACTGAAGAGGTAAAGCCTATTGCTGAATCGCAGGAACGCAAGAAGAGAATTCGGATTGAGAAAAAGGAAAAGGTAGCTGGAGCAGCTGTTTCGGCAGATTCAAAAGATCAGACAGTAGTTGTTACAACAACTCCGGTTCAACCAGTTCAACAATCGGTTCAAAATACAATCGAATTTAAAGCAGAGAAAGAACAACCGGTTGCCGAAGCCGAAAAGAAGGTTACACCAACTGTTGAAGTGGCTGCCGATAAAGAAAAGGTAGAACAACAGGATGCCCCTGCTGCAACTGCTTCTGATGAACCTAAAAGAGTTGTATTCAGACACAGTGGTGCAGGAACCAGCTCCGTACTTGATCAGGTATTTCCATTCTCATCTACTCCTTCAAGACCAGAAGCTCCCAAAGCTGCTCAACCAGAAAATCATGCTCGTCAGCAGAACCAACGCCAAGCCAATTTTAATAATCCAAGAAATGCATCTCAGCCTGTAGCTTCACAGGAGAAGCCATATGAATTTGATGGAATACTGATTGGTACGGGTGTATTGGAGATGATGCCGGATGGTTATGGATTCCTTCGTTCATCTGATTATAATTATCTTACTTCGCCGGATGATGTATACGTTTCTCAGTCTCAGATCAAACTGTTTGGTTTAAAAACAGGAGATGTGGTAGAAGGAGCCATACGTCCTCCAAAGGAAGGTGAAAAGTATTTTCCACTTGTTAAAGTGGATAAAATCAATGGCCGTACTCCCGAAGAAGTTCGCGACAGGGTACCGTTTGATCATCTTACCCCTTTGTTCCCGGATCAGAAGTTCATGCTTACTGCACGTAATACTCCAAAAGTATATGATAAGATTGCAGTTCGTGTGGTAGATTTATTCTCACCCATTGGAAAAGGACAACGCGGACTTATCGTTGCACAGCCTAAAACTGGTAAGACAATGTTACTTAAGGATATTGCCAATGCAATTGCAGCCAACCATCCAGAGGTATATATGATTGTTTTATTGATTGACGAACGTCCTGAAGAGGTTACGGATATGGCCCGTAGCGTAGATGCAGAGGTAATTGCTTCTACATTTGACGAACCGGCCGAGCGCCATGTGAAAATTGCCGAAATTGTTCTGAACAAGGCAAAACGAATGGTCGAATGCGGACATGATGTCGTTATTTTGCTTGACTCGATCACTCGTCTGGCTCGTGCGTATAATACTGTACAGCCGGCTTCGGGTAAAGTATTGTCGGGTGGGGTGGATGCCAATGCACTTCAGAAACCAAAACGTTTCTTCGGTGCTGCCCGTAATATCGAAAACGGAGGTAGTCTTACTATTCTTGCCACCGCTTTAACTGAAACTGGTTCAAAAATGGATGATGTTATTTTTGAAGAGTTTAAAGGTACAGGTAACATGGAGCTTCAGCTTGATAGAAAATTATCTAATAAGCGTATTTATCCAGCTGTAGATATAACGGCTTCAAGTACAAGACGTGATGATCTGCTGCAGGATGAAGCCACATTAAATCGTATGTGGATCTTACGTAAATATCTTTCGGATATGAACTCGCTGGAAGCAATGGAGTTTGTTAAGAAACGTATGGAGCAAACTTATGATAACATGGAATTTCTGGCTTCTATGAACGGATAATTTTCCAAATAGTATAAAAAGAAAAAGGGCGTCTCTAAGCAGTGATGCCCTTTTCTTTTTATATTTGCAATGCAATACTGAAATCAACAACAGATGAATAAGATAAAACCACTACTATATTTTTTCGTATGGCTTGTTTTGCCTCAAATTCTTTTCTCTCAAACCGGAGAAGACAATTATAAATTTAATCGCGTAGATGTTGGAAGCGGACTTTCAAACAGTGAAGTGAAATGTGTTTATAAGGATAAAACCGGTTTTGTCTGGTTTGGAACTCCTTCGGGTTTGAATCGGTACGACGGATACGAAATTACGATTTATAAACATAATCTGCAGGACAATGCAAGTAGCTATAATAATGATATTCTGCGAATACAGGAAGCAGAAGATGGACTGCTGTGGCTAACTACACGAGCCGGTTATGCAATCTATAATCCTTTAAAAGAGCAGTTTGAAGAGGATTTGCACAGTATCTTCAACAAGTTTGCCGGAGTTACTTCTTTTACAAATTTGTATATTGATCTGGGGAAAAATTATTGGTTTATCACTCCCGAAGATGTTCGTTTGTACGATGTTAAAAAGAAAAAACTAATTATAAACAAGCAAGGTGGCGCCGGGAACCTCAGTACCGGTATAATTACAGATATCAAGCAAGGCAGTAACCGTTACTGGTTTTTGTTCGATAATGGCTTGGTTGAATGCATGGATGCGCAGACACATAAAATTATCAAACGAGACAGCTCCATGTTACAAAAAATAAAAATGAGAAATCTGGTCGATATGCGTTTATTTGTAGATAGTGCAGGCGACTTATGGATGTATGGTATTGGCGAACATTTTGGATTGGGTTATTATAATGTGCAGCAAAACAAATGGCATGTCTATTCCGAAACAGCAAATGCTCCGTATCGGATAACAAAAAATATTGTTACATCTGTTGATGAAGACGACAAAGGTTTGATTTGGATTGGTACCGATCATGGAGGCATTAATATAGTAAATAAGAAATCCGGCAAGATTACCTATCTTTCTCATAATGAGAAAAATCAATTTAGTATCACTCAGAATACCATTAAATGCTTATACCGTGATGATACAGGTATCATGTGGGTAGGGACCTATAAGATGGGGGTATGTTATTATCATGAAAGTGTTTTTAAATTTAAATCTGTTACAGAAAAGGCTGAGTTGCCATATAATGATATAAATTGTTTTCATGAAACTTCCGATGGTAATATCTGGATTGGAACCAATGGTGGCGGACTAATTTATTTTGACAGGAAAAATGAAAGATATATAAATTATCCGCATCGCCCGGGAGATCCAAACAGCCCTTCTGGAAATGTTATCGTTAGTCTGTCCGGCGATTCGCAAGGCCGGCTCTGGATTGGATATTACCTGGAGGGACTGGATTGTTTTGATGGCAAGAAGTTTACGCATTACGGATTTAATCCAAATAATCCGGATGTACTTACAGATAACAACATATGGGATATCATGAACGATACCTCTGGTAATTTATGGGTGGGTACTCTGCGGGGAGGTGTAGTTGTAATAGATGCTGCAACAGGGAAACGATTAAAGCATTTTATTACGGATGGATCTGTTTATTCAATAATCCAGAAGAAATCTGGTGAAATTCTGATTGGTGCTCAAAGTGGATTATGGATATATAATGTTGCAGCTGATAAACTAGAACAATATGAACCTGGATTATTTAATAAAATGCAGCTCAGCAAATATGATATTAATAATCTTTACGAAGATAGCAGGGGATTGTTGTGGATAGGAACGCGCAATGGATTAATTACGTTTAATGCTTATACACGCGACCTGCGTACATTTAACGTAAAGGATGGTCTTTCTGCAGACTTGGTTCAAAGTATTCAGGAAGATGCGGATCATAACTTATGGATCGGGACTAATAGTGGTTTGTCTTGTGTAAAGGTTACTACAGCCAATGAAACTCCAGGTTATTTCTTTAAGATAGTTACTTACGACCGTTCGGAAGGGTTGCAAGGTGAAATGTTTAATTACAATGCAGCCTATATTACTTCGAAACAGGAATTAATTTTTGGGGGTTCTTTAGGATTCAACATCTTTACACCCAATGCCATTATTTATAATAACAATAAGCCTAAGGTTGTAATAACTGATTTTCAGCTTTACAATAAAAGTTTGAAACCCGGAGAAAAATATAACGGTCGCACCATCCTAAAAGAGAGTATTACCCATACTCAAGAGATCGAATTAGATTATTCCGATAATTACTTCTCCATCGTATTTGCAGCACTTGATTATTGTATGCCAAACAAATCGCGTTTTTATTATAAGTTGGATGGTTTTAATACTCAGTGGCTGGAAGCCGACGGAATAGGTCGTAAAGTTACCTATACAAACCTAAACCCGGGAGAATATACCTTCTATTTAAAAGCGGTCAATAATGATGGCTTAGAGAGTGAAAACCCTATTAAATTACTCATAACGGTTCGTCCTCCTTTTTGGCAGACTGCTTGGGCTTATGCCTTTTATTTACTTGTTATTTTGTCTCTGATTTACTACTACATAAGGTATTCAACCAGAAGAGCAGAAAAGAAACTGGCCTATGCCAGAGAGAAAATGCGAACATCGCAACAATTGGAGTTGGACGAAATCAAATTACGCTTCTTTACAAATATTAGTCATGAATTCCGTACTCCGCTAACGCTAATTCTAACGCCATTGGAAGAGCTTTTAAAGAAGAAGGAGAATTCGGACGAAAAAGAAATGCTGCTTATAATTCGTAAAAACGCAAAGAATCTATTGAATCTGGTAAATCAACTGCTGGATTTTCGTAAATTAGATGTTAACGGCCATACCTTGCAGCCTTCTGTAGGAGATATAGTTCTTTTTGTAAAGGATTTATGTAGTTCATTCAATGAATTGATGCAGCGAAAATCGATTAAGTTTTCCTTTACATCTTCCATCGATCATTTGTATGCCAGATTTGATGAAGATAAGTTGTCTAAGGCGTTGCTGAATATTTTATCCAATGCACATAAGTTTACGCCGGCTAATGGAGAGGTAAAGGTAAATATGGAACTTGTTGAATTACCAGATAATAAAACAGAGAAGTCGATACGGATTTGTATCTCCGATTCGGGAATTGGAATTCCAACTGATAAACTCGACAAAATATTTGAACGTTTCTATCAGATTAAAAGTGCCGACACTAACTCGTATCAAGGTAGTGGCATAGGCCTCCATTTAGCTAAAGAATTTATAAATCTGCATGGCGGTGATATTGAGGTTGAAAGTGAAATGGGTAAAGGGAGCTGCTTTACTGTTACCATACCCTATAAAGAGGGTGATGTGTCTGAACAAATTTCCGTAAAAGGAAATGATGACATGCTTGAAAATGAAACGTTGACCGAAGAAAAAGATGAACAACTTCAATCTCTTCCCAAAATTTTATTGGTGGAAGATAATGATGACTTCCGCGATTTTGTTGCAGAAAGGCTTCGGCATCATTATGTAGTTTTAAAGGCTTCTGATGGAATGGAGGGAATGGCGATTGCCCTGAAAGAAATACCAGATATTATAGTAAGTGATGTTATGATGCCTAAAATGGATGGCGTAGAGATGAGTAAAGCCTTGAAAGCTGATATCAGAACGTCGCATGTTCCAATTATCTTACTTACCGCCAAGAGTGGTGAAGAGAGTAAGTTGGAAGGATTGATGGCCGGTGTAGACGATTATATAACAAAACCATTTAATCTGGAAATTCTTAAACTCAAAATTCATAATATCATTGAAGGACGAAAGAGCATCCAATCTATGTTCAAGCAGCATATTAAAATAGAGCCATCTAAGATTTCGGTCAGCTCTCTTGATGATAAACTAATTAAAAAAGCACTGGATTATACGGAAGCAAATATTTCCAATCCGGAATTTTCAGTCGAAGAGCTAAGTAGGGAGTTGGGTATGAGCCGTGTCCATCTGTATAAAAAGCTATTATCCATTACCGGAAAGACTCCTATTGAGTTTATCAGGGTGATTCGTCTTAAGCGTGCCGCTCAGCTTTTAGAGGAGAGTCAACTGTCTGTATCTGAAATTGCCTATGAGGTTGGGTTTAATAATCCGAAGTATTTCCGTAAGTACTTTAAAGATGAATTTGATGTATTGCCTTCGCAATATGGTAATCGTAAAGGGGCGGTAGACGAGTAATTTTACATTTTAGGTATACTTATGAAACAAAAGATTCCCCCCATGTAACAAAGTATCCTTGCTGCTTTAACATCAGGCATAAAGGAAGATAAAGCTTAAACATATCTTTGCATCAGTCGTTTATCTGACGACTGATGCAATTTTTTTTAGTTTAATCTTTAAATTTAGTGCAATGTTTAAGAAGCTGCTCTGTTTTGCTTTACTTTCCTTAATTCTCTTTTCTTGTAGTTCTTCATATGAGAAGGTTGTTGATGGTGTTATTATTCATCTTAATAAAACGGATGGAAATGCCAGACTACTTAAATTAACTGTTGTCAATGATAAAGTAATACGCGTTTCGGCTACTGCTGCTGATACCTTTTCAACAGCAAAAAGCTTGGTAGTGGATGAGCTGCCTGTTTTTAACGACTGGAAACTTGTCGAAAAGGATGGTAAAGTTGTTATAGAGACGGCTTCACTAAGGGCATACGCAGATCTTAAAACTGGAGAGGTGGAATTTAAGGATCTGGATGGAAATACAATTTTACAAGAAAACAAAGGTGGCGGCAAAACATTTATTCCAGTCGAAATTGAAGGTACAAAAGGGTACAATATCCGTCAAGTGTTTGAATCACCCAACGACGAGGCATTCTATGGATTAGGTCAGCATCAGGCCGATGAGTTTAATTATAAAGGCAAGAATGAAATTCTTTTTCAATATAATACCAAAGTTTCTATTCCTGTTATTGTTAGTAATAAGAATTATGGAATATTCTGGGATAATTACTCTGTAACTAAGTTTGGTGATCCACGTGATTACGCTCAATTATCTGACTTGAAATTATTTGATAAAGATGGAAATGAGGGTGGTTTAACAGCAACCTATATGGTTAATGGAGATGCAAATAATGTATTTGTATCGCGTATTGAAAATACAATAGATTACGAAAATCTTACTACAGTAAAGAAATTCCCTGCTGATTTCCCATTCTACAATTCAAAAATTACCTGGGAGGGCGAGATACAATCAGATGACTCGGGCGTACATCGCTTTTTACTGTATTATGCAGGCTACACAAAAATCTGGATAGATGGACAGCTGATGGCCGAAAAATGGCGTACAGCCTGGAATCCTTCTGTTGCCAAATTTGGAGTATCCATGGAGGCCGGGAAAAAATACCATATAAAACTTGAATGGCTTCCGGATGGTGGAGTATCCTATATCGGCTTAAAGTTTTTATCGCCTGTAGACCCTTCAGAACAAAATAAGCTTTCGCTTTCTTCCGAAATAGGTGATCAGATTGAATATTACTTCATAAAGGGAGATTCAATGGATGATGTAATGAAAGGATACCGTGGAATAGCCGGAAAAGCTCAGGTTATGCCTAAATGGGCAATGGGTTTCTGGCAAAGCAGGGAACGCTATAAAACTCAGGATGAGTTGCTTGATGCTCTTAAGGAATTGCGTCGCAGAGAAATTCCGGTAGATAATATGGTTGTTGACTGGAGTTATTGGCCACAAGAATCGTGGGGTAGCCACGAGTTTGATGCAGCCAGGTTTCCTGATCCAAAAGGTATGGTGGATAATGCGCATGCATTAAATGCAAAAGTAATGATTTCTGTTTGGCCTAAATTTTATGAAACAACAGAGCATTACAAAGAATTTGATAATAAAGGCTGGATGTATCAACGTGCCGTAAAAGACAGTATAAAAGATTGGATTGGTCAGGGGTATGTAGGTTCGTTTTACGATGCTTACAGTGAAGGAGCCCGCGATCTGTTTTGGAAACAAATGGAGGAGCACCTCTATTCTAAAGGATTTGATGCTTGGTGGATGGATGCCTCTGAACCGGATATTCTTTCCAATGCGAGTATAGAGTATCGTAAGGAGTTGATGACACCAACGGCCATGGGCCCGTCTGCCAAATATTTTAATACGTATGCGCTTATGAATGCGATGGCGATATATAAAGGACAACGGTCGGTCGATAATAATAAACGTGTGTTCTTGTTAACCCGTTCTGGTTTTGCCGGATTACAAAAGTACGGTGCGGCTACCTGGAGTGGAGATATTGGTACACGATGGGAAGATTTCAAAGCTCAGATTTCTGCCGGATTAAATCATTCTCTTTCTGGTAATCCGTATTGGACCATGGATATTGGTGGTTTCTGTGTTGAGAAGCGTTATGAAAGGGCGAAAGAGGGTTCGGAGGATATTAAAGAATGGCGTGAATTAAACAGCCGTTGGACACAATTTGGCGCCTTTGCTCCATTATTCCGTACACATGGTCAGTTCCCATATAGAGAGGTCTATAATATTGCTCCGGCAACTGATCCAGCCTACAAGAGCATTGTCTACTACGACAGATTGCGTTATCGCCTTATGCCTTACATTTATACAATGGCCGGAGAAGTATATTTGAACGATTACACAATCATGCGTCCGATGGTGATGGATTTTGGTTCCGACGCTAAAGTAAACGATCTGGGTGATCAGTATATGTTTGGTCCAAGTTTTCTTGTTTGTCCGGTTTACACCTATAAAGCCCGTTCCCGCGAAGTTTATTTCCCTCAGAATAGCGGATGGTACGATTTTTATAATGGAAATTATACTGCAGGCGGTCAAAATAAGATGGTTGATGCACCTTACGAGCGGATGCCCTTGTTTGTAAAGGAAGGATCTATCGTCCCCATTGGTGAGCCGATTCAATATGCATCCGAAAAACCTGCAGCTCCAATTACGATTTATGTTTACACAGGTAAGAATGCATCGTTTACTTTGTATGAAGATGAAGGTACAAATTATAATTACGAAAAGGGACAGTATACAACAATTCCTTTCGTATACGATGATAAATCTAAAGAATTAACCATTGGCGAACGAAAAGGAGACTTTGACGGCATGGTGAAAGAGCGTACATTCCATATTGTATTTGTTGGGAAGGATACACCGAAAGGATTTGACACAAATCCGGTTCCCGATAAAACGGTACAGTATAATGGAACACAACTGAAAATTAACAGATGAAATAATAACCACTACTGATTTTTTTTTGAAGACTAAGGTTAACAAATTTCGAGTAAACACTAATGATGACTGCAGCCTATGTGATATAGGTTGCAGTCTTTTTTGATACACTTTATTTTATTTATACCTTTACGCAATTTTAGTTTTATACATAAAAGTAAATAATTAAATAATGAAAATAGAAGAAAATTACTCTTTGGAGAGACATAATACATTTCATTTAAATGTTAAGACACGTTGGTTCATGGAGTACAATAATGAAGAAGAGTTAGTTAGAATTTTGAAAGACGAATATGTTTCTTCATTCGAGAAAGTACACATTGGCTCCGGAAGTAATTTATTGTTCCTCCATGATTATAGGGGTGTGGTTATGCACTCTGCCATAAAGGGGATGGCAATCGTTGACGAAGATGATGAAAATGTTTCAATAAGAGTGGGTGCTGGTGAGCTGTGGGATGATTTAGTTGCTTTTGCTGTCAAGAACGGATGGGAAGGCATTGAAAACTTGTCTCTTATCCCGGGAGAAGTAGGAGCAGCCGCCATACAGAATATCGGAGCCTATGGGGCCGAATTCAAAGACGTTGTTCAGGCGGTAGAAACTGTAGAGATAGAAACGGCTTCTAAACGGATTTTTCCAATTGAAGATTGTAAATATGGTTACAGATCAAGTGTATTTAAAAATGAATTGAATGACAAATATATTGTCACCTATGTGATTGTCCGCTTAAACAAACGCCCCAGGATAGCTATAGAATATGCCGATCTTAAAGCCGAACTGGCAGCCTGCAACGAAATTAATCTGGCAACAGTTAGAAAGGCTGTAATTGATGTTAGAACAAGAAAGCTTCCCGATCCCGAAACAATGGGTAATGCCGGAAGTTTCTTCATGAATCCAACTATTTCGGAGCGTCATTATAATCTTTTAAAGGAGCAATATCCTTCTATGCCATCCTATCCTTTGTCGGACGGGCGGGTAAAAGTTCCGGCAGCTTGGCTGATTGAGCAGTGTGGTTTTAAAGGAAAAGCATTCGGTCAGGCAGGAGTGTATGAACACCAGGCTTTGGTGTTAGTCAACCTTGGCGGTGCAGAAGGAACAGAGATTGCACTATTGGCAGAAACGATACGGGAAACTGTTTCTCAACGATTTGGTATTCAGATAGAACCTGAAGTAAAATATATATCTTGAGATGATGAAAATTACTTTCTTAGGAACAGGTACTTCTACAGGAAATCCTGAGATTGGATGTACATGCGAGGTTTGTACAAGTAAAGATCCGCGTGACTGGCGCTTAAGAGCTTCGGCTTTTGTGGAAATAGACGGCAAGCATTTGTTGATAGATTGCGGACCGGATTTCCGTTTGCAGATGCTTACACACTCAATTACCCGACTGGATGGCGTTCTGGTTACCCACGAGCATTACGATCATGTTGGTGGCTTGGACGATTTGCGTCCGTTTTGCAGAGACAAAGGGGTTGATATTTATGCTGAAGACAATGTTGCAGAAGCCATCATTACCCGGATGCCTTATGCTTTCAGGGAGTTTAAATATCCCGGAGTTCCAAACCTCGAATTGATTCGAATATCCGAGCAACCCTTCGACGCGGCTGGCATCAAGGTTATTCCTATAAGAATACTGCATGGTAAATTGCCTATTTTAGGATATAGAATTGGAAATTTTGCCTATTTGACTGATCTGAAATATATATCAGATGATGAAATAATGAAGCTAAGAGGATTGGATGTCCTTGTTATTGATGCTTTGCGGAAAGGACATCATCCCTCACACGAGGGGCTCGAAGAGGCATTACAGAATATCGAAAAGATTCGTCCTAAAACTGCATACCTGATACACATGAGTCACCGGATTGGTTTGCATGAATTTATTGAGAAAGAACTTCCCGCAAACGTTCATTATGCTTATGATGGATTGACGATTACCTGCTGACAGAGTCTGGCTGAACAAGGCAAGCTGTAAAGTAAATTCGTTCAGCATCTTTCGATAATTGAGGTAAAAAATTATGATTCGGATAAAAAGATTTTAACCTTCTAACGACCGAATCTGCCATTATCGGATATATGCTATCCAGTTGTGCATTATAGGGGATGCCAGAAAAGCAACATAGCTTCCCATCGCTGCTAAACAGGTCGGCATAAACCCATCCGTTGCCTAAACCCATCCGTATGGAGTCGTTTATCTGAACAGAAATATCCAGCGATGGAGCCGGCATCAATAGATTTAACGGAGCATTTCGATCCATCAGTTTCTTTTGGGACAAAATTCTGTCCGACAGGGCAGTCTGACCTATCTTTTGTTGGAGACAAATCTCATCCAGGAGCTTTTTGCTAAAACTTGCAGCCCAAACACCTTGATTGTAATAAGTAACAAAAAAACGATTGCCAGGTAAGGCATAAAAAGTAAATTCGGCCTTGTCTATCAACGTCCTTTTGGGATCGAAACTGCTGAAATAGGGATGTAAAATATTATCGGCAATTTGATAAGCTTGTTCTAATGTTGCATTAGCATAAATCACCTCTCCTTGCTCGTGATAAGATATGAGATAAAATGGAATACCCGGATTTTTGTCTATAATCTTAGCAAAAACAGGGGGGAGATGCGGGGCAAATAATTTCTTTGTATAATCGTCTGAAAGAATGATTTTGGAAAGCATGGATGGTCGGTTAATACATAGAAGAGCATTAGGATTAGGGGCAACCACCGAGAACAGGTCGCTTTGCACGGTAATTTTCTTTTCATCAATTGAAAAGAAGAAAAACCAAGTAGCCAGAATAGCTCCAATAATAGATACAAGAGCAATTATAATCTCATTGCGGTATTCTTTCATTTTCCAGATAATAATAGCAAATATAACTAATTATCTGGTAACCTGAGACAAACTAAAGGAAAAAGATTAAAGTAGAACGGAACAACAGGTCATTACAATTTCTTTGAAAAGAAATATTTGCACCATTGTTTTATACCGCATTCTTCACATTTGGGCTTACGTGCAAGACAAACGTATCTGCCGTGAAGAATAAGCCAATGATGTGCTTTAGGAATAAGGTGTTCCGGAATATGCTTTACCAACTCTTTTTCTGTTTCAAGAGGTGTTTTACTGTTATTGGTAAGTCCAATCCGGTTTGAAACCCGGAATACATGGGTATCAACCGCCATGGCAGGCTTGTTATAGACGACAGATGCTATCACATTGGCTGTTTTCCGCCCTACACCGGGTAGCTTTTGTAGCTCATCTACGTCGGACGGTACCTCGCTGTTAAATTCTGAAACGAGTTTTTGCGCCATCCCAACCAGATGTTTTGATTTATTATTGGGATATGATACGCTGCGGATATATTCAAAAACAACTTCAGGAGTTGAAACTGCTAATACTTCGGGGGTGGGGAATGCTTCAAAAAGGGCTGGAGTTATCTGATTTACCCTTTTATCCGTGCATTGTGCGGAAAGAATTACTGCTATAAGGAGTTGATACGGATTCTTATAATGTAATTCAGATTCCGCAACCGGCATATTTTTACTAAACCAGTCAACTATTCCCTTATAACGTTCTTCTTTTCGCATGCAACTATATAAGATAACAGTCTTTTAACCCGTGTGTTTCCCCCGGGTGTGTTAATCCCGGGGGTGGTAAAAAAGACTAGGTTATCAACTTAATTGGCAGACTCAAACTGTTTCAGGAAACGTACATCGTTTTCTGAGAACATGCGTAAGTCTTTTACTTGGTATTTCAAATTTGTAATACGCTCGATACCCATACCGAGTGCATATCCGGAATAAACAGAACTGTCTATTCCACAGTTTTCCAAAACATTGGGATCCACCATTCCACATCCCAAAATTTCTACCCAACCTGTATGTTTACAGAACGGACATCCTTTTCCTCCGCAAAGGTTACATGATATATCCATTTCTGCAGATGGTTCAGTAAATGGGAAGTAGGAAGGGCGTAAACGAATTTTGGTATCTGGTCCGAACATCTCTTTTGCAAAGAAAAGCAAAGCTTGCTTCAAATCGGCAAAGGATACATTCTTATCAACATACAACGCTTCAACCTGGTGGAAGAAACAGTGTGCGCGATACGAAATAGCTTCATTACGATAAACACGTCCGGGACAGATTATACGGATTGGTGGCTCCTGGTTCTCCATCACGCGAGTTTGTACGGAAGAAGTATGAGTTCTTAACAATACATCCGGATTGTGTTGAATAAAAAAGGTGTCCTGCATATCTCTGGCAGGATGATCTTCTGCAAAATTAAGAGAAGAGAATACGTGCCAATCGTCCTCAATTTCAGGTCCTTCAGCGATACTAAAGCCTAAACGGCCAAATATATCGCAAATCTCCTTCTTGACAATAGAGAGAGGATGTCGCGTACCTAGTTGTACAGGATAAGCTGTACGTGTTAGATCAATATCATTGTTGGTAGTCTGAATATTCTCGAAAGCCTCTTTCAGATCATTAATTTTCTGTTGAGTTGTTTCTTTCAGTACATTCAGGAACTGTCCGACTTCTCTTTTTTGATCAGCTGCTACGTTACGAAAATCATTAAAAAGAAGAGATACTTCTCCTTTTTTACTTAAATATTTAATTCGTAAAGCTTCCAGTTCTTCGGCATTTGCCGCTTTCATATCCTCTACTTCCTGAAGCAGAGCCTTTATCCTATCGATCATTGCAAATCTCCTTTATTTTACAGCTTGCAAAGTTAACTTTTCTTTTTACATTGACAATGTTAATAAAAGATTATTCTCTATTATCAGTAAGAAACCCGGATAAAATTTTTTTTCAATAAAAATATAGAACTAATAATTCAGCTTAAATCAAACAAATATTTACATTTGTGTTTGTTAATCTAAATCGCTATTGATATGAAACGAAACGCGCTGTTGCATCAACTGGTTACTCATGAAAATACCTTCGACTTTATTGTTATCGGTGGGGGAGCTACTGGTTTAGGAATTGCTTTGGATGCGATAACCCGTGGGGCAAGTGTCGCATTGTTTGAACAAGACGATTTTACCAAAGGAACATCCAGTCGAAGTACAAAGTTAGTTCATGGCGGAGTTCGTTATTTGGCTCAGGGAGATGTCTCATTGGTTCTCGAAGCTCTTCGAGAACGGGGATTACTAAGGAAAAATGCTTCACATTTGGTGAAGAATCAATCTTTTTTGATTCCATGTTATCGTTGGTGGGAAGGTGCTTTTTATACAATCGGACTGATATTATATGATTTAATGGCTGCAAACCTGGGATTCGGCCGTTCTTTTTGTATTGGTCCGAAGCGGGCCGTTAAAACAATTCCTATGTTACGCAAAAAGGGAATGAAAGCCGGAGTAATATATCACGACGGACAGTTTGACGATTCGCGTCTGGCAATCAATATCGCTCAAACGGCGGTTGATGCAGGGGCATGTGTCCTAAATTATATGAAGGTTACGAACCTGATTAAACAGGAGGGAAAGGTTTGTGGCGTTGAAGTGATGGATATGGAAACCGGCGAGCAACATGTGGTTAAATCGAAGGTTGTTATCAACGCAACAGGTGTTTTTGCAGATGATATACTTCAGATGGACGAACCCGGGATAAAGCCTACTGTACGTCCCAGTCAGGGAGTTCATTTGGTGCTCGACGCGTCGTTTTTACAAAGTAATTATGCCGTTATGATACCAAAAACTGCCGATGGACGGGTATTATTTGCAGTTCCCTGGCATGATAAAGTGGTAGTTGGCACTACGGATACACTGATGAAGCATGCATTGCTGGAGCCGGTTGCCCTAGAACAAGAGATTGATTTTATTTTAAATACTGCCGGTAAGTACCTTACCAAGCCCCCGCAAAGAAAAGATGTTCTATCTGTATTTGCAGGTCTAAGGCCTTTGGCAGCACCTAGAAGTGAGGATAAAAAAACAAAAGAGATTTCCCGGAGTCATAAATTGATTGTAGAAAAATCGGGATTAATAACTATCATAGGTGGTAAATGGACAACTTATCGAAAGATGGCTCAGGATACGATTGATTTGGCATATGCCAGGATGCATTTAAAGGCTCCGGAATGTGTTACTGAGACCTATAAAATCCACGGATGTAAAGAAAATCCGGATTATAACGATCCGCTGTATGTATATGGTACGGATGCAGAGGAAATCAGATCATTTATTGCTTCGTCACCAACCTTGGGTGAAAAGTTGCATCCTCAGTATACATATTCAGTGGGAGAAATTATTTGGATCGTTAGAAATGAAATGGCTCTTACGCTTGAGGACGTCTTAGCAAGGAGACTCCGTATACTTTTCCTGGATGCGAAAGCAGCCCTGGAAATGGCTCCCCGAACAGCCCGGATCATTGCTACAGAGCGTCAGAAAGACCAACAATGGATAGATAAGCAAATCCAATCCTTTAACGATTTGGCTTCCAGCTATATTATAACAAATTAAACCGAATTCTAATATACTAATATCTTAAAATGTAAATTAATACAATTATGAATTTCAAGAATAAATATGTACTTGCACTTGATCAGGGAACTACTAGTTCGCGTGCCATAATTTTCAATCATCAGGGAGAGATTGTAATAACCTCTCAAAAAGACTTTCAGCAATACTTTCCTAAACTCGGATGGGTTGAGCACGATCCGAATGAAATTTGGTACTCTCAAAGCTCGGTTATTATGGAAGCTATGGCAAAAGCAGATCTGACAGATAAAAACATAGCCTGTATAGGAATTACTAACCAGCGTGAAACGACCATTGTGTGGGATAAAGAAACGGGGTTTCCTGTTTACAATGCAATTGTCTGGCAAGACAGACGGACGGCCGACTATTGTGAAGAGCTTAAAGCAAATGGGTATGCCGAGATGATTCATAATAAAACCGGACTGGTAATAGATGCCTATTTTTCGGCTACTAAAATAAAATGGATATTAGATAATGTAAAAGGAATCAGAGAAAGGGCGAATAGAGGAGAGCTTTGTTTTGGAACTGTTGATTCCTGGTTGGTTTGGAAATTATCCAGAGGAGAAAAACATATTACAGATGTAAGCAATGCATCCCGTACCATGTTATTCAATATTCATACACTTGAGTGGGATAAAGAATTACTGGAATTATTCACAATACCAGAATCAATGCTACCTGAAGTTAAAACCAGCAGTGAAGTATATTGTGAAACCAAAAGTCCGATCTTTTCATCCGGAATTCCTGTCGCAGGAATAGCCGGTGATCAGCAGTCGGCTTTGTTTGGTCAGCTTTGTCTGGAAGAGGGGATGACTAAAACAACCTATGGTACAGGCTGTTTTATGGTTATGAATACAGGAAAGAAGCCGGTTGTGTCACATAATAACCTGTTAACCACCATCGCATGGAAGATTGGTGAAGAGGTAACTTATGCCCTGGAGGGCAGTGTGTTTGTGGGAGGTGCAGTGGTACAGTGGCTGCGTGATGGAATCAGACTTATACCCAACGCTGCTGTTACAGAGCAGATGGCCGAGTCTGTTCCCGACAATGGAGGCGTATACTTCGTACCTGCACTAACAGGTTTAGGCGCTCCCTATTGGGATCAATATGCCAGGGGAGCGATCATGGGTATAACACGTGGTACTACTGCAGCACATATAACACGTGCAGCTCTTGAAGGAATTAGCTATCAGGTGTATGACGTTCTGAATTCAATGGAGAATGATATTAAATCGAAGCTCAAGGAAATTCGTGTGGACGGAGGGGCTGTTGCCAATTGTTTTTTGATGCAGTTTCAGGCAGATATATGTCGTTGTCCGGTGGTCCGGCCTAAAGTTCTTGAAACAACTGCTTTAGGAGTGGCTTATCTGGCTGGTCTGGCTGTAGGATATTGGAAAGATATGTCCGATTTGCAGGAACAGTGGAGTGTTGACAGGACATTCACGTCTTCCATGTCGGAAGAAGAATCGGTAGCTTTGCTACATCAGTGGCATAAAGCTGTAGGACGTACTTTACAATGGGCCGAGTAATAATCTTAAAAATACAATTAATATGACTCCGTTTGTAGCTGAATATATTGGTACAGCAATCATGATTTTAATGGGTGGAGGTGTTGTCGCCAATGTGGTTTTAGAAAAAACGAAAGGAAATAACTCCGGTTGGATGGTAATTACTACAGCATGGGCTATGGGTGTTTTTATAGGTGTGGTAGTTGCCGGGCCGTATAGTGGCGCCCATTTAAATCCAGCCATTTCAATTGGTCTGGCGGTAGCCGGTACTTTTCCCTGGAGCAATGTTTTATCCTATATTGTGGCACAGTTCTTAGGTGCTGCTACCGGTGCGCTGATGGTTTGGATGTTTTATAAGGATCATTTTGACATTACAGAAAACAAAGTATCCAAATTAGGTGTTTTCTGTACAGTTCCTGAAATAAGGAATCCGTTTAGGAACTTTTTATCGGAAGTAATTGGTACATTTGTTCTGATGTTTGTGGTATTCTATATTACAAAAGGAGAAGCTCAGATGTTAAATGAGAAGGTGACAATTCCTATTGGTTTAGGCTCTGTAGGTGCAATCCCGGTCGCTTTTACGGTTTGGGTTATTGGTCTTTCTCTTGGAGGTACCACCGGCTATGCGATTAATCCCGCGAGAGATTTAGCTCCCCGGTTTATGCACACCGTTTTGCCCATTAAAGACAAAGGAGGCAGTCAGTGGTCATATTCCTGGGTTCCGTTGATCGGTCCGCTTCTGGGATCTACGTTGGCCGCTATGCTCTATTTGATATTGCTGGACTGATTATAAGAAGATGTAAATTGATATAAAACAAATACCATTTTTTGGCTGGAAAAAGGCTGATTTACCAACCAGGAAATTCAACTAATTAAACGTTATGATTAACAGAGAACTCATAAACCCCCAAAGTATTGTTATTGTTGGCGGATCCAACAATGTACAGAAGCCGGGAGGAAGGCTGGTGCGTAACCTGCTTGATGGAAAATATAAAGGAGACTTATACGTAGTTAATGCCAAAGAAACCGAAGTGCAAGGGGTTAAATCTTATGCAAATGTTGCAGAAATCCCCGATACGGAGCTCGCTATCATATCTATCCCGGGGAAAGCGTGTCCCGAGGTAGTTGAAGTTCTGGCCAAACAAAAAAATGTTCGGGCTTTTATTATAATATCCGCAGGATTCGGAGAAGAAACTGTTGAAGGAGGAATTATTGAAAATCAACTGTTGGACATAATCAACGAAGCCGGAGCCTCATTTATAGGACCTAATTGCATCGGTGTGATGAATACTAATTATCACGGAGTATTTACTCAGCCGGTTCCTGAATTTCATCACGATGGAGTAGATTTTATTTCAAGTTCGGGTGGTACTGCGCTTTTCATTCTCGAATCGGCCTTAACAAAAGGATTGCGTTTCTCGTCGGTATGGTCTGTAGGTAATTCAAAGCAAAACGGGGTAGAGGATGTACTTGAATACATGGATCGTAATTTTAATCCGGTTACAGATTCAAAAATAAAGATGCTTTATATTGAAAGCATAAAACAGCCTGATAAGTTGCTGTATCACGCGTCATCGTTGATAAAAAAAGGATGTCGCATTGCAGCCATCAAAGCCGGAAGTACCGATTCAGGTAAAAGAGCTGCATCATCGCATACAGGTGCCATTGCAAGTTCGGATTCGGCGGTAGAGGCATTGTTCCGTAAAGCCGGTATCGTACGCTGTTTCAGCAGGGAGGAATTAACTACCGTAGCCAGTATTTTTACCTTGAATGAGGTGAGAGGAAAGAATTGTGCAATCATCACCCATGCCGGAGGTCCCGCGGTTATGTTGGCAGACGCACTCTCCAAGGGGCATCTTAATGTTCCGAATCTGGAGGGACCAATTGCAAACGAACTCAAATCGAAACTATATCCGGGTGCAGCTGTGGGAAATCCTATCGATATCATAGGTACGGGAACTCCGGAACATCTTGCAACTGTAATTGATTATTGCGAGAATAAATTTGACGAAGTCGATTTGATGATGGTTATTTTTGGTAGTCCGGGAGTAGTGAACGTTTATGATGCCTATGAGGTACTTCATAAAAAGATGGGACAATGTAAGAAGCCTATCTTCCCAATATTGCCTTCTATTGTTACGGCTGGTCCCGAAGTACGCAGCTTTATAAAGAAAGGTCATGTTAATTTTTCGGACGAAGTAACATTAGGAACAGCCTTGTCCAGGGTATTGAATACGCCAACGCCGGCCAGTACGGATATACAATTGTATGGAGTGGATGTGCCCGAAGTAAGAAGGATCATCGATCAGTTGCCAGCTGACGGGTATTTGAATCCTTCGCAGGTGCGCAGACTACTCGGGGCCGCAAATATACCGATGGTTGCCGAGTTTACTTCGGACGATAAAGACGAAATAATTGAATTTGCCAGAAAGGTAAAATATCCTGTGGTGGCTAAGGTTGTAGGACCTGTTCATAAAAGTGATATAGGCGGCGTAGCACTAAATATCAAATACGAAGAACATCTTCTTTTTGAATTTGAACGGATGATGCGTTTGCCAGAAGTAACTTCCATCATGGTACAACCCATGCTGAAAGGAACCGAATTATTTTTAGGAGCTAAATATGAAGAAAAGTTCGGGCATGTTGTTTTATGTGGACTTGGAGGAATTTTTGTTGAAGTACTCAAAGATGTATCGTATGGTCTGTCTCCATTGTCGTATGATGAAGCGTACTCCATGATCAGGTCTTTAAGAGGTTATCCCATTATTAAAGGAACAAGAGGGCAGAAAGGTATTGATGAACAACAATATGCCGATATTATTGTACGGCTATCCACCTTGCTGCGTTTTGCAACGGAAATAAAGGAAATAGACATCAATCCTTTGCTTGCAACCGATCGAGGCCTGTTTGCTGTGGATGCCCGCATCCGGATAGAAAAGAAATAGATATCGTATAAGAAAGAAGGAGGGAACCTCAGGTTATTGAGGTTCCCTCCTTTATTTTATGCATATCATAGTTTCCAAATAATTATTTATAAGCAGAGATATTTAAAGACTTTGCCTTAAGCTTTCTCCTTTTTAGTATTATCTATAATATAGATTTCATCAGGGTTGAACTTCCGTTTTAGATACAACGTCCGACTTCTCTGTTTTGTGTTTATCTCTCAGTTGTACGCTTCGGCAAGATGAAAAAGAACAAGCCAAAACACAAACAATTAAGAATACTAATGATTTGTATTTCATGATTGTACCATCTTATTTAATTCCTTGTTCAAGTTATGCTTCATATATATAACAATCCGGGCAGTGATTAAATAGTCTTTACCATGATAAAATCATTCATGTAGAAATCATTTCCGATATGATGATCCCTGGTGCTTTCTATTTCAAATCCCATGTGTTTGTAAAAGTCGACTGCCGGATTAAATCTGTTTACATAAAGCTCAACTTTAGATGCTGTTGGAAAATGTGTTTTAATGTATTCAATTCCCTGTTCAATAAGATATCTCCCGATTCCTTTTCCATGAACAGTGGGCACGGCATAAATTTTCTGAAAGTTAAACAGGAAATCATCCTTTTGTTCGATTGAGCAATAAGCACAGGGAGTATGATCGTCTTCAACGATGAAAAACAGATGGTGCAGCTCGTTCATCTGTTTTTTAATATTTTCGATTGAATACATCATTTCAAACATATAATCCAATTGAGCTTTCGTTAATATGTTTTTATATGTATCTTCCCATGTTTGGGAAGCAAGAGATTGTATCAACTGGCAATCTGATTCTGTGGCTTGTCTGAATGTAAGCATATTTAGTTATTTTACTGACAAAGTTAGTAAATGTTGACTATATAAAAGTATATTTTGACTACAATTAAATGCTGTCTCTTTTGCCATTTAAATCAAAAAACAATATTTTTGCAAAAAGCAATTTATTATCAATACCATAGTAAAACATTTAATCTATTATAAAAGATCCTACTTTAGATTTGTGATTTTGATAAAAGAGCGTTATTTATTTGGTTTATAATAATTTGTGATTACGATATAATCTTTGAATAACAGAGCTGCCACATCATGCTTGTTTTTTTTGAGTTTTTACATTAAATTAATGTATTATTCGGGGAAAAGAATAACTTTGTGGACGTTATTTTTGGACAATTACATAAAACTATAGATGGAAATGGATACAAAGATTCAGGAACTGACCGATAAGATCTACAAAGAAGGAGTAGAGAAAGGTAATGAGGAGGCGTCTCGCATAATTGCTGAAGCAGTGGAAAAACAAAATTCCATACTTAACAATGCCCAGGCGGAAGCACAACAGATTATTGCAGCAGCCGAAAAACAGGCTTCGGAACTTAAAAAGAATACTGAAGCTGAATTAAAGTTATTTGCTGCACAATACGTAGAGGCATTGAAGAGTGAAATTGCGAATCTTATAAATGGTAAAATTGCGACTTCAAATGTATCTGCGATTGTATCAGATAAAGAATTTATGCATAAAATTATGCTCGAGATGGCTAAAGAATGGGTAAAGAAAGAAGCTCTTACCATTCAGACTGAAGATGCTGAATCTTTGAATAAATATTTTGAAGCCAATGCCAAATCTCTTTTAGATAAAGGGGTGAAAATTGAACAAGTAAATGGAAAACCGGCTTCGTTTACCATATTACCAGCTGACGGTTCTTATAAAGTTTCTTTCGGTGAAGCCGAATTTGTTGCTTTCTTTAAAGAATTTCTTCGTCCGGCTTTGGTAGAAATGCTATTCTGATATGAGTAAATATTATGCATTAATCGCTGGGCTGCCCAATATTTCGCTGGAAGATACCAAAGTAAACTATACACTTTTATCTTTTAGAGAAGAATTGGACTCTATACTCACAAGTAGCGATATAAAGCTGATAAACCTCTATTTCAATAAATTCGACAATAAAAATCTGAAGTCTTACTTCCGGTTCCGCGACCTGGATCCCGATCCGCGTGGACGAATTACCTATGAGGAATATCAAACGCTAATACAAGCCCTCAAGGAGGGAGTAAAAGCTCCCAAAAACAGCAAATTGCCTGCCTATTTTGCCCAATTTCTTTCTGTTTATCTTGCCAATCAGGATAGTCCGGAATTAATAACATGGGAAGACTATTTGGCTTCACTTTATTACGCTTATGCAATGAAGTGCAGTAATAAGTTTGTTTCGGAATGGTTTGAGCTGAATCTGAATATCAACAATATTCTTTCGGCAATAACTTGCAGAAAATTCGGATGGGACAAGAAAGCTTATATTATTGGAAATAATAAAGTGGCAGAATCGATCCGATCGTCTAATGCGCGCGACTTCGGACTAGGGGATGAAGTAGATTATCTTCCTGAACTTATAAGGATTGCAGAAGAGCCGGATTTAACATTACGTGAAAAGAAGCTGGATGTGTTAAAGTGGAACTGGCTTGATGAAAAGACATTTTTTAAAACTTTTGATATAGAAAGTGTCTTTGCCTATATGCTTAAACTGGAAATGATTGAACGTTGGGTTACCCTGGATAAAGAGGCCGGAGAGAAAACATTCCGCGAACTTGTAAAAGGGATGAAGAAAGGAAGTGTGAGTGCATTGGAAGAATTTAAAAGAAACAATAATAAATAGTTATGGCAACGAAAGGAATTGTGAAAGGAATCGTATCTAACCTTGTTACATTAGAGGTTGATGGTCCGGTTTCGCAGAATGAGATCTGTTACATTTCCGTTGGAGGCGTAAAGCTGATGTCGGAAGTAATTAAAGTAATAGGTAAGAACGCTTTTGTTCAGGTATTTGAAAGTACCCGTGGTATGCGGGTAGGAGATGAAGCTGTATTTGAGGGTCATATGCTTGAGGTTACTTTAGGACCCGGTATGCTATCCCGCAACTACGACGGATTACAGAACGACCTCGATAAAATGGACGGTGTATTTCTGAAGCGTGGAGATTACACCTATGCCTTGAATAACGATCAACTTTGGGAGTTTAAACCTTTGGCTGCCGTTGGCGACAAGGTGGAAGCCGGTAGCTGGTTGGGCGAAGTGAATGAAAATTTACAACCCCATAAAATCATGGTGCCTTTTGTTTTGGAAGGTTCGTTTACCATAAAATCGATTGTGGGTGCAGGTTCCTATAAAATAGAAGATACCATCGCTGTTATAACGGACGAAGAGGGTAACGACACTGTGGTTACAATGATTCAGAAGTGGCCGGTAAAAAAGGCTTTAACATGTTATAAATTAAAACCGAGACCTTATAAACTGCTGGAAACCGGTGTTCGTATCATCGATACGGTAAACCCCATTGTTGAAGGTGGTACAGGATTTATTCCCGGACCGTTCGGAACTGGTAAGACCGTTCTGCAGCACGCCATATCTAAACAGGCCGAGGCAGATATCGTAATTATCGCAGCTTGTGGAGAACGTGCAAATGAGGTTGTAGAAATCTTTGCAGAGTTCCCTCACCTGGTAGATCCGCACACCGGTCGTAAATTGATGGAACGTACTATTATCATTGCTAATACTTCAAACATGCCGGTGGCAGCTCGTGAAGCTTCGGTTTATACAGCTATGACCATCGCCGAATACTATCGTAGTATGGGATTGAAGGTATTGTTGATGGCCGACTCTACTTCACGTTGGGCACAGGCATTGCGTGAAATGTCTAACCGTTTGGAAGAATTGCCCGGACCGGATGCATTCCCGATGGACTTATCTGCCATTGTTGCCAACTTCTATGCGCGTGCAGGATTCGTAGAACTTAAAAATGGAGCTTCTGGATCTGTAACCTTTATAGGTACCGTATCACCTGCCGGTGGTAACCTTAAAGAACCTGTTACCGAAAATACAAAGAAGGTGGCCCGTTGTTTCTATGCGTTGGAGCAGGAGCGTGCAGACCGCAAGCGTTATCCGGCTGTAAATCCGATAGACAGTTATTCAAAGTACCTTGAATACCCCGAGTTTCAGGAGTATATTGCCAAGCATATATCTCCAAACTGGATTGAAATGGTTGACGAAATTAAAACACGTATGCTGCGTGGTAAAGAGATTGCCGAGCAAATCAATATCCTGGGTGATGATGGTGTGCCTGTAGAATATCATATTACGTTCTGGAAATCGGAGTTGATCGACTTCGTTATTTTGCAACAGGATGCATTTGATGCCATTGATGCAGTTACGCCTCTTAACCGTCAGGAATTCATGATGGACAGAGTGAGCCGGATTTGTCGTTCGGACTTCAGATTTGATGGCTTTACTGAGGTAATGGACTATTTCAAGAAGCTGATCAATGTCTTTAAACAGATGAACTATTCTGAGTGGGAAAGTGCAGAATTCAAGAAGTTTAACGAGCAGTTGGATGAGATACTTGCTGAGCGAATTGTAAATAATTAAAGATATGGCAACAAAAGCATTTCAAAAAATATATACGAAAATTACCCAGATTACGAAAGCTACTTGTTCGCTTAAAGCTGCAGGAGTAGGGTATGATGAGTTGGCTTCTGTAGATGGCAAGCTGGCTCAGGTAGTAAAAATTATCGGCGACGAGGTAACTTTGCAGGTTTTTTCGGGTACGGAAGGTATTCGTACCAACGCAGAGGTTGTTTTCATGGGCAAGGCTCCTTCACTTAAAGTAGGAGATCAATTGGCCGGTCGCTTTTTCAATGCCTACGGTGATCCGATTGATGGCGGACCAATACCCGAAGGTAAAGATGTAGAGATTGGTGGTCCCTCTGTGAATCCGGTACGACGTAAACAACCTTCCGAACTTATTGCTACAGGTATTGCGGGTATCGACCTTAATAATACGCTGGTAACAGGTCAGAAGATTCCGTTCTTTGCAGACCCCGACCAGCCTTTCAACCAGGTAATGGCGATGGTTGCCTTGCGTGCACAATCGGACAAGATTATTCTGGGCGGAATGGGTATGACCAACGACGATTATCTTTTCTTTAAAAATACTTTCAGCAATGCAGGAGCTCTCGATCGTATTGTAAGTTTTATCAATACTACGGAAGATCCCTCGGTGGAGCGTATTCTTATTCCGGACATGGCTTTATGTGCTGCTGAGTATTTTGCTGTTGAGAAGAACGAGAAGGTGTTGGTATTGCTTACGGACATGACCAACTATGCGGATGCTTTGGCAATCGTATCTAACCGTATGGACCAGATTCCTTCCAAAGATTCAATGCCGGGTTCGTTGTATTCGGATCTTGCCAAGATTTATGAGAAGGCAGTACAATTCCCGGCCGGTGGATCAATTACAATTATTGCGGTAACTACTTTATCGGGTGGCGATATTACGCATGCAGTACCCGATAATACAGGATATATTACTGAAGGTCAGCTGTATTTGCGCAGGGATAGCGACGTGGGTAAAGTAATTGTTGACCCGTTCCGCAGCTTGTCTCGTCTTAAACAGCTTGTTACAGGTAAGAAAACGCGCGAAGACCATCCGCAGGTTATGAATGCAGCTGTACGTTTGTATGCCGATGCCGCAAATGCAAAGACAAAACTTGAAAACGGATTCGACCTTACGGATTATGATATTCGTACGTTAAACTATGCCAAAGACTATTCTAAAAAACTTTTGGCTATCGACGTAAACCTGAATACTACAGAGATGCTTGATGTTACCTGGGAATTGTTCTCTAAACATTTTAAACCACAGGAAGTGAACATCAAGCAAGCGCTTGTTGATCAATACTGGAAAGTAAAAGAATAACCTATGGCTATAAAGTTTCAATATAACAAAACTTCGTTGCAGCAGCTTGAGAAACAACTCAAAGTACGCGAACGCTCTCTTCCAACCATTAAAAGTAAGGAGAGTGCCTTACGTATTGAGGTGAAGCGCACAAAAGACGAGGTAAGATCATTGGAACTCCAGCTTGAAGAAGAAATTCGCAGTTACGAAAATATGGTTGCTCTATGGAATGAGTTCAATCCTTCACTTATAAAGGTTAAGGATGTTACACTTTCCACAAGAAAAATTGCCGGTGTACTTGTGCCTGTTTTGAATGATATAGAATTCGAGATAGGTACGTACAGTCTGTTCAATTCCCCTTCGTGGTATGCCGATGGCATTGAGTTGCTTAAGGTTTTGGCACGTACGGGTATAGAGGCCGAGTTTTCGGGCATGAAGCTGGAGTTGTTGGAGCATGCAAGGAAGAAGACTACTCAAAAAGTAAATCTTTTTGAGAAAGTACAGATTCCGGGCTATAAGGATGCGATCCGCAAGGTGAAGAGATTTATGGAAGACGAAGAAAGTCTGTCCAAATCTTCGCAAAAAATCATGAGATCTAACCAGGAAAAACGTAATCTCAAAGAAGAGGAGGAGGTAGCATGATTGTAAAGATGAATAAATATGCCTTTATGGTTTACCATAAGGAATACGAAACATTCTTATCGGATTTGCGTGATGCCGGGGTGGTTCATCTGGTTGAAACCAAATCGACGGCAGATAATAAGGAGCTGCAAGAGTCTCTTATACAACGTAAAAGGATTGATACCCTTAAGAGATACTTTAAGACCTTGCTGGCGGACCAGAAGGATGTTCAGCAAGCTCCTGCAAGGGATATTTCTGTTAAAGAGGGATTACGACTGGTACAGAAGATAGAAGAATGTCAGGATAAGAAAGCGTTGCTGGAATCGGCCAGGCAGACACTCGAAAAAGAGATTGCTTACATGGAGATCTGGGGCGAATTTACCTATTCAAACATTAATAAACTTCAGCGTGCAGGTTATCATGTTACCTTTTTTACCTGTCCGACATCTAAATTTAATGAAGACTGGGTAGAGAAATACAATGCTATACAGATATCCACTTATCAATCGGTTGTGTATTTTATTACCATAACCAAAATTGGAGAGGTAATTGAAATTGATGCCGAACGGCCAAAGATGCCGGATAGGGGATTGGCAAAGTTAAGAGCCCGTTATAATAAGCAGCTTGAAGACATCAAGGCGATTGGAGACAGACTGAAGCAATATGCGGTGGAGGATTACAATACGCTGGATATGCTGGACAAAAAACTGCATAATCAGTTTAATTATTCCAATGCCATCGTGCAGGCAACCAAGGAAGCCGATGATAAGCTGATGCTGATGGAGGGCTGGGCTCCAAGGGAGAAGGAAGAAGCTCTTGAGAAGATGCTGGACGATAAAGGTATTTATTACCAGAAGCTCGAAATAAAGGATGAAGACAATGTGCCTATTCAATTGAAAAACAACCGTTTTTCGCGCTTGTTCGAACCTATCACCAAGCTGTTCTCATTGCCAAACTACAATGAGTTTGATCCAACGCCGTTTTTCGCACCCTTCTTTATGATGTTCTTTGGATTCTGCTTTGGTGATGCCGGTTATGGAATCATTATTGTTACGGTTTGTACGCTGCTCAAACGTAAGGTTGGTCCGGACTTACGTCCTTTCCTTACTTTGTTCCAGTTTCTGGGATTGGCTACCATTATTTTCGGTCTGCTTTCCGGATCGTTTCTGGGAATTGCATTAGCGGATGTGAAGGCTTTATCTGCTTTTAAAGCATACTTCCTGAATTCCGATAATTTAATGACGCTATCTATTATAGTTGGACTGCTCCAAATTGTATTTGGAAAATGTGTGGCTGCGGCTCAGGTTATCTATCTGAAAGGCTGGAAGTATGGTGTGGCTCCAATTGGCTGGATTTTGGTTATAGTAGCTGCTATTGCGGCATTCGGTCTTCCTATGGTGGGTATTGCTCTTTCTCCAATGATGTTAAACGTATGTAATGGATTGATAGCAATCGGTTTACTTGTTGCATTATTATATAATTCGCCCGGAAAGAATGTATTTTTAAATTTCGGGTCAGGTTTATGGAATGCCTATAATATTGCATCAGGTTTGCTTGGGGATACTTTATCATATATTCGTCTGTTTGCCATTGGACTGACCGGGGCTATTCTTGGTGGGGTGTTCAATGAGTTGGCATTTACAATGACGGATGGAATGAATATTGTATTACGTTCGGTAATGGTATTACTAATATTGTTAATAGGTCATTCAATAAATTTCGGTTTATGTATGATTAGCTCATTGGTACACCCCTTACGTCTTACATTTGTAGAGTATTACAAGAACGCAGAATTTGGAGGCGGTGGAAAAACCTTTACTCCTTTTAAACTAGAGAAATAAATCTTATTGAAAATCAAAATAATTAAAATAATAATTTAAAAACAAGAATGATTATGGAACCAATTTTATTAGCGTATGTTGGAGTTGCCTTAATGGTTGGATTGACTGGGATAGGTAGTGCTTACGGTGTTACAATAAGTGGTAACGCTGTGGTAGGTGCTATGAAGAAGAATCCGGATGCTTTAGGTTCGTATATTGCTTTAAGTGCTTTGCCAAGTTCTCAGGGTCTTTATGGTTTTGTAGGGTATTTTATGTTGAAAGCTTTTTTAGTACCTGAAATTTCCTCTTTTGCTGCAACAGCTGTGTTTGGAGCAGGTTTAGCCATGGGATTAGTAGGCTTCTTCTCTGCAATTCGTCAGGCTGGAGTTTGTGCAAATGGTATTGCAGCTATCGGATCGGGTCATAACGTATTTGGTGCCACCATGGTTATGGCTGTATTCCCCGAATTGTATGCTATCTTAGGTTTGCTTGTGTTGATTTTAATTTCCGGCACAATTCCTGCATAATTGTATGTAAAGGAATCTGCTTCGCGGAGTATAAGTATAAAGGGCGTGTTTCTCGTTAAAGGGAATCACGCCCTTTCATTTAGTAGATTAAGCAGGAAACCCTGCTTGATTAACGCCGGAAATAGTATCATCTAACCGGAAATATGCATGGATATGTAAATCAGGCCCATGGAGACGATTAAACGTGCCCATGGGCCCAATGTATCGCCTCCATGGGCGCAATGTACAGATGTAACTGTTTTGAAGATTAATCTTCCTTTATTTGCTTTTAGAAGATACTGTATTGAGACGAAAGGACAGGTTGTTATTCGCCGTTCTTTATATCCATACTCAGCTTCATGGCAAAGAAGTTGGTATCGTTCATCGTACTGTTTTCCGGGTTTTTAGTTGCTTTTCCCTTGTAATACTGTTTTGCCCTTTCCGGATCGAGTGATAAATTGAACAGATCTTTCCACCTGAAATCGAACCGGGCTTTGCTTATTGCATTATCCCGCACCTGTGCACCTGGCTGACCTTTCGCAAGATCGGCTGCGTGAGCCGCTATTTTTGAGGCAATTACCCCCTCGCGTACATCTTCCTTGTTGGGTACATTGAGTTGCTCTTTGGGTGAAACGGCACAAATCATGGAAACGCCGTACCAGGCAATCTGGGCAGAGCCGATGGCTGCACTAATATGATCGTAGCCCGGAGAAATATCTGTTGTAACCGGCCCCAGCGAATGGAACGGAGCTCCCATACAGGCATAATTTTGCTCGGATGTATTTTCCTTTATCTTGTTTAAGGGTACATGTCCCGGTCCTTCAATAATAACCTGAACGAAGTGTTCCCAGGCTATTTTTGTAAGGGTGTTCATTGTTTTAAGTTCGGCAAACTGAGCGATGTCATTGGCATCGTAAATAGAACCCGGTCTTAGTCCGCTTCCAATCGAAACCACGGCATCATACTGACTTAAAATCGAACAAATCTCATCGAAATGTGTATACAGGAAATTTTCTTGTTTATGGATCTTCATCCACGTACTCATTATAGCGCCGCCGCGGGATACAATTCCGGTAAGACGGTTCATAGCCAAATCGATATGACTGCTTAACAGTGCGGCATGGATGGTGAAGTAATCCACTCCTTGCTCTGCCTGATGAATCAGTGTGTCTCTGAATACTTCCCAGGTAAGGTCCTCAATCTTTCCGTCTACCTTCTCCAGTGCCTCGTAAACAGGAACCGTGCCCAGAGGAACCGGACAGTTTCTAATGATCCATTCGCGGGTTTCGTGGATGTATTTACCGGTAGAAAGATCCATCAATGTATCGCATCCCCACTTGCAGCTCCACACCATTTTCTCGATGCTTTCTTCCACATCCGTCGAAAGTGTGGAATTTCCAATGTTAGCATTGGTTTTAACCAGAAACCGCTTTCCTATAATCATCGGTTCAGATTCCGGATGATTTAAGTTTGCGGGTATCACCGCTCTGCCGGCGGCAATCTCTTTCCTTACAAACTCCGGGGTGATAAACGACTTTAATCCCAGTCCTTCCACCTGTTGATTCTCTCTGATGGCCACATATTCCATCTCCGGCGTAATAATTCGGCGTTTGGCATAATACATCTGGGTGATTCGCTTGCCTTGTTTTGCTTTAAACGGATAATATTGTTTGGGGAAACAGGTAAATTCTGCAGCCGGATCCGTTGGATTGGTTGTAAAAGAGGGGACGGTAAAGTCGGCAAGCTTTACCAGATCTTTGCGTCTTGCATACCATTCTTCACGTATCCGGGGGATTCCTTCGGTAATACATAGCGCTGATGATGCATCGGAATACGGGCCGGTAGTGTCGTAAACGATCACCGGATTATTCTTTCTTTTCTCTTTTTTCCCGTTTTCGTCGGGAACCAGGGAGTCCGAAAGAGTAATAAGTCGCATGCCGACTTTCAATCTGTTAATCTCTCCCGGCACATAGATCTTTTGGGAGGATGGATAGGTAATATGCAAATTTCGTGTCGGAATCATATTTCTGTTTACAATTTGTCTATTTTAACAGAGTCCGGGGCAAGTTATTCTCCTATGTAGGTTATAAAATGACCTGATACGATACAAAGGTAGCACGAATGCGGAAAGAAAACAAAAAGGGGGTGTTAATAATCAGGGGAAACATATCAATGAATATTATTTAAGCGTTGTTTATCTTCAATTATTTGTTGTAACTTCGCAACTGTTAATTTACAAATAAGAGAATGGAAATTTTTATTATTATTTGTCTTATTCTTTTAAACGGGTTATTGTCGATGGCAGAAATTGCGTTGGTATCTGCACGTAAATCGAGGCTCGAAACCTATGCAAAAAAGGGAAATAAACTGGCTAAGGCTGCTTTGGAGCTGGCCAACCAGCCGGATAAGTTTTTGTCTACCGTACAGATCGGTATTACATTGATCGGTATCCTGACCGGTTTGTATTCCGGCGAAGCCTTTGCTGCAGAGCTGGCTTGGCTAATTGACGGTATTGAACCGCTAAAACCCTATTCACTTATCATCTCTAAAACAACGATTGTAATTATCGTTACTTATCTTACGTTGGTTTTGGGCGAGCTGGTTCCTAAAAGAATCGGGATGGGTGCTGCCGAAAAAGTTTCCATGTTTGTTGCTAAGCCGATGTCTGTTTTGTCTTTCATAGCATCTCCTTTTGTTTGGTTGCTTTCCAAAAGTACCCGCCTGGTTGTATATTTAGTCGGAATTGAAAAGACTGAAGATAATCGTGTTACGGAGGAAGAGATAAAAGCAATCATCAAAGAGGGCTTTGATGTGGGAGAGGTGCAGGAGGTAGAGCAAGACATTGTAGAGCGTGTGTTTAATCTGGGTGACAGGAACGTTGGTTCAATTATGACACACCGAAGCGAACTGGTTTGGCTGGATGTGGCAGATTCGAATCAGTCCATCAGCGATAAGGTGAAGGAGAATCTTTTCAATGTGTATCCGGTTGCGTCCGAAAGGTTTGATAATATACAGGGAATCGTTTACCTGAAAGATTTGTTTGGTAAAATAGATTCACCAGACTTCAAACTTAGTCAGGTTATCCGTCCGGCTTTATTTGTTCCGGAGAATCAAAGTGTGTACAATGCCCTGGAGCAATTTAAAAAAGCCATGGTGAAATCGGCCATGGTAACCGACGAATTTGGCGGAATTCAAGGGATTGTTACCCTGAAAGATATCATGGAAGGGTTGATCGGTCAGGTTCCCGAAGTGGGAGAAGAACAGGAAATCATTCAGCGTGAAGATGGTAGCTGGCTGGTAGACGGCCAGTTCTCTTTCTATGAGTTTCTGGAGTATTTTGATATGGAAGACTTGTATAACGAGCACGATTATAACACATTAAGCGGTTTGATTCTTGAAATACTTGAACGTGTGCCACGTACAGGCGAGAAGCTGCGTTGGTTGAGCTTCAAGTTTGAGATTGTGGATATGGATGGTGCCCGTATAGACAAGGTATTGGTTACCAAAGATATGGAGGATTAAATATCCATACAGCATAAAGGCTACGGATTATTCGTTCATTGCTGTAACATGAACGAATAATCCGTAGCCTTTTTTATTTCTATTTCTGATCGTTGGATTCAATAATGCGCAGATACCCGTCGAAAAGCTGAAATTGAGGATCGTTGTCGGCAAGAAAACGAATTACGGTAATGCTTTTCTCTGTCGGGTGGGGCAGACTCTGAATTAATTTGCTTACCTCTAGAGGTGTTGATCCGGCAGTCTTCTCTATGGCGCTTTTAATGGTGTTGAATTCGTGATTGGAAAGCCCCGAACGGTTTCGGGCAAGACAAACGTCGCAACATCCGCAGTCGGCCGACCCATCTTCGCCAAAATATTCGAGCAACATACGGCTCCGGCACCTGCGGTCTTCTTTGATATAGTCCAGTACCCGCTGTATTCGGGTTTCAAACCGTTGCTTGCGCTCTTCGAAAGCACTTGGGGGTATAACAACATACTTAAGATCTTCCCGCGTTTGGGTATAAATTATAAGCGGTGTCTTTTTATGAGGTATGTACTTTACGATATGATATTTTGACAAACCAATCAACGTATCGTAAACCTCTTGCTGCGATACATTGGCACGTGTAGCGATCAGCGCCTCGTTAATATAGGCATAATCGGCAAACAAACCGGTGTACGAACGCAAAATAACCTGTATGATTGCATCGGATTGCTTGTCCTGATGAAGGTATTTATATAAGTCCTCCTTATTAGCTATAAAAAGCAAGCGCGAAGCATTGTCGATTTCATCGGTATATTCTATGTAACCTGAAAGTTCCAAAATCTTCAACGCGTGGTGAGTCTGCAGTAACGGAAACTTAAATGCGGAACAAAATTCGTTTAAAACGAAGTCGTGCACCGTATCCAGACCAAAACCTACGGCAATCTGGTAATAATTACCTAAAGCCTCGTAAACACGCAGTATGAAATCGCGTTCGGGAAACTCATCCGATAGCCGTTTCTTTAATTTCGTACTGTCGGTTCCATTACATAAAGCAACGGCATAGGCCCGTTGTTCGTCTCTTCCAGCACGACCGGCTTCCTGATAGTATTCTTCCAGCGAACCAGGCATATCAATGTGAACAACCAACCGGACATCGGGTTTATCAATACCCATACCAAATGCGTTGGTGGAGACAATTACACGGCATTCTCCGTTTTTCCAGCGTTGTTGTTTCAATTCTTTCTCAGCATAATTAATTCCGGCATGAAAAAAGTCTGCCGAAATACCTGCTTGTTGCAGAATGGTGGCTATTTCTTTAGTCTTCTTCCTGTTGCGTACATACACAATGGCTGTTCCGGGTACTCTATTCAGCATATGTACCAGCTCATTCATCTTGTCTTCCGTACTTCGTACTA